>NZ_JABXFH010000030.1:0-75838 GCF_013372745.1 Janthinobacterium sp. BJB401
GCGGCGCGCGCACTGGCTGCCGCCCCGGCAGCGCAGAACGACGACGACGCTGCCGCGGCCGCAGCCGCCCAGGCTGCCTCCTCGCTGGCCGACACGCAACAGGCACAGGCCGACGATGCGGCGGCGGCAACTGCCACGGTCAACGCCAATACTGCGATAGCTGCGGCTGCGGCGGCCCATGCGGCCGATGCCGCCGCGCCACTGGCGCAGGCGCAGGCCGCCGCCTCCATGCTGGCCCTGCAAGCGGCGCAAGCCGACGATGCGGCCGCCGCCAGCGCGGCAGCGGCAGCGGCGCAAGCGCACGCCAATGCAAACGCGGCGTATGCGGACGACGCGGCAGCGGTTCAGGCCAATGCCGACGCGCAGGCTGCCGACACGGCCCTGGCGCAAGCGAACGCCCTCGCCGCGCAGACCGACGCCAACGCCCTGGCGGTGATATCGAATGCGGATGCCGCCCACGCCGCCGCCGTGCAAGCCATCGCCGACCAGACCGATGCCGTGGCGCTCACGCAGGCCGCCGATGCGGCAGTGGCAGCGGCGCTGGCAGCGGCGCAGACGGCCGCCCTGACGGACGCCAATGCCCTGCACCTGGCAGCCGATGCGGCCGCCGCCGCCGCCCTGCAGGCACAGGCGCAGGCTGACCTGACGGATGCAAGCTCGCTGACGGTGGCAGCGAATGCCGATGCCGCCGCAGCGGCGGCAGCCCAGGCGCAAGCCGACCTGACGGACGCGAGCCAGCTGTTCGTGCTGAGCCAGAATGCCCTGCACAACCCGCTGACGGTAGCCGACTTCAGCACCGGCCTGCCGGCCGCCGGCGGCGACGTGATCGACATGTCGGCCATCGCCGACCTGACGGCCTCGGTCGCCGTGGGCGTCAACGTGGGCACGGACTTCAGCAACAACAACCTGTTCATCTTCGACGGCACATCCGTGTCGATCGGCGCGGCGGCCAGCGCCATCGCAGCCGACGACAGCGTCTTGTCGGGCCAGGGCTACATCGTCATCGCCGATGCGCAGAACAGCGGCGCCGTGACGGTGTATCACTCGAGTGACCTGAGCAACGCCAACGCCATCGACACGGCGCTGGTGCTGCTCAGCGGGGTGAACATTACGCAACTGACGGCGGCCAACTTCGTCGTCTGAAGCGGGGCACCCACGCCAGGCGCCGCGCCTGGCACGGCAGCGGGAGCGAAGCGCAACACGGCGCGCTCCCGCCACAACTTGAAATACGTCAGGCCTGGTGCCGGAAAAATACGGGATGAGATTACGCGGTTTCCCAACATTGTCTTCACTGCCACGCATCGCGGCCTTGCTTGCCGCCGTGACCACGGCATCGGTATCGTCTTTCGCCGGCGCCCAGGGCGCCACCGCCTGGAGCTTCGACCAGGTCTTGCAGCTGGCGCTGCAAAGCCATCCCGCCGTGCAGGGCAGGCGTTCGGCGCAGGCAGCCGCGCGCGCCGAACTCGATGGCGCGCAATGGCAGCGCTTTCCCAGCCTGTCAGCGGAAGTGCCCACCGGTTCCCAGGAAACGGGCGGTGTGGTGCGCATTGAGCAGCCGCTGTGGAGCGGCGGGCGCATCGACGCCGGCATCGATGCGGCCGGCAGCCGGGTCGATGCGGCCGGCGCCGCCATCGAGGAAGAACGCCTGACCCTCTCGCTGCGCGTGATCGCCGCCTACACGGAAGCGCTACGCCAGACGGCGCACGTGCGCTCCGCGGAAGGCGGATTGGCCGAACACCAGCGCCTGCTGGACATGATCAAGCGCCGCGTGGCGCAGTCGGTCAGCTCGCAAACGGACCAGCGCCTGGCCGAATCACGCACCTACCAGGCGGCCAACGATGTATCGAATGCGCGCCAGGCGCTGGAAAACGCGCTGGCGCAGCTGTCGCAACTGGCCGGCAAACCCGTGCGCCTCGTCAGCGCCACGGGCATCGGCGTGGGCGAACCGCTGCCCGACGCCAGCCTGGATCGGGTCATGCGCCAGGCCATCGACTACTCCCCTACCCTGCACCGCCTCGATTTCGAGGCGCAGGCAGCCGATTCCGAAATCACCCTGCAGCGCTCGGCCTACATGCCGAAAGTGGTGCTGCGCATGGAAAAGCCCACCGGCGGCGGCATCAATGCCGACAACCGCACGCGCGCCATGCTCGTGTTGCAGGCGCAGCCGGGCGCCGGCCTGTCGGCCAAGGCTGGCGTGGATGCCGCCGTGGCCCGGCGCGAAGGCGCGCGCGCCGCGCACGATGTGGCCGAACGCGAGGTGCGCGAGCGTTTTACGCTGGATTGGAACGAGGCCGAAGCGAGCCGCCAGCGCCTGGGCAACGCGGGCGAAGCCAGCACCACCTCGACGCAGGTATTCGAGTCGTATGCGCGCCAGTACGTCATCGGCCGCAAGAGCTGGAACGATGTGCTCAACGCCGTGCGCGAAGCAACCCAGGCGCAGTTTTCGCTGGAAGACACGCGCGCGCAGGCGATCGCCGCCAGCCTGCGCCTGGCCGCGCAAACGGGCACCCTGGCCGGGCGCACGGCGCCGGCGGGCATGGTGCGCGCCAATTGACCGCCACAGGACACGAACAGGAGACAGCGTGGATACCTCCATCAAACATGGCTTGCTGACACTCATCGAGCGGGCCGCCCGCCTGACGGGCCAGCACGTGCCCGCCGCCCGCCTGGCCGACCTGCAGCGCCAGCTCGATGACGTCGACGACAGCGGCGCACCCGGCGCGGTATTGACCAGCATCTGGCAGGCGGCCGGCCTGGAAGGCGCGGCGCACCCGCTGCACGAGCCGTCGCCGGGCGAGCTGCCGTTCGCCGTCTACAGCGCCAGCACGGGCTGGGGCTTGCTGCAGTCGCGCGGTGCCGACGGCGCCTGGCGCGGCGAAGGCGTCGATGGGCGCGCCTTGCAACTGGCCTCGCTGGCCGGCCTGGCCTGCGTGGGCCTGCCGCGCCGCAGCAAAAAAAGCGCCGCCCGCCCCGGCGCCCTGGGCCTGGTGCGCAACGCCCTGTGGCTGAAAAAAAGCGTGTTTGTCGACGCCGTGCTGGCCACCGCGCTGGTAACCCTGCTGACCATGGCCACTTCGCTGTTTTCCATGCAGGTGTACGACCGCGTGATTCCGAACCAGAGCTTCAGCACCCTGTGGGTGCTGGTGGTGGGTGTGGCCCTGTCGATCGGCCTGGAATTCATCCTCAAACAGGTGCGCAGCCGCATCGTCGACCACTCGTGCAATGACGTCGACCATGAATTGTCCGAGTGGTTTTTCCAGCGCATGCTGGGCATCCGCATGGAGTCGCGCCCCGCGTCCGTCGGCACCCTGGCGGCGCAAGTGAAAGGCTTTGAAATGGTGCGCGGCGTGCTGACGTCGACCTCGCTGTTCGTGCTGACGGACGTCCCCTTCGCCCTGATTTTTCTCGCCATGATCACCATCATCGGCGGCTGGCTGGTGGTGGTGCCGCTGGTGGCCCTGCCGCTGGCCCTCGTGTGCGGCCTGATGTTCCAGCGCGCCATCGAAAGCCATACGCGCAAGAACCTCAACGCCAGCAACCGCAAGGCCGGCTTGCTGGTGGAAGCCGTCGATGGCGTGGAAACGCTCAAGGGCAGCAGCGCCGAATGGATGATGCAGGCGCGCTGGGCCGAACTGGTGGCCGAGAGCAGCCACGCGGAGCAGAATATCCGCGACTATGCGGCCCTGTCGCAAAACATCACGGCCGCCTTCCAGCAGCTGACCAATGTGGCGCTGATCTCCATGGGCGCGTGGTTCGTGGCCGAAAACCAGATGACCATGGGCGCCCTGATGGCGTGCACCATCATCAGCAACCGCGCCCTGATGCCCATCGTGCAGCTGCCCGCCGTGATGGTGCAGTGGGCGCATGCGCGCGCCTCGATCGACGGACTGGAACAGGTCATCAGCCTTCCCAACGAGGCCGATAACGCGCAGTTCGCGCTGACGCCGCGCAGCCTCGATACGGGCTTGCGCTTCGAACGCATCCGCTTTACGTATGGCGGCGCGCAAAAGGTGGCGCTGGAAGTGGAAAATCTCGCCATCCGTCCCGGCGAGCGCGTCGGCCTGGTGGGCGCCATCGGTTCGGGCAAGAGCACCCTGCTGAAGCTGGCCTCGGGCCTGTACCAGCCGGCCGAAGGCAAAGCCTACCTGGGCGACGTCGACATGGCCCTGCTGGCGCCGGCCGTGGTGCGCGAAATGGTCGGCTACCTGCCGCAGGAAACGCGGCTGTTCAGCGGCACCCTGCGCGACAACCTGTTATTGGGGCTGGCCGACCCGGGCGAGGAAGCGATCCTGGCTGCCGCCAAACGCACGGGATTGATCGAGCTGATACTGGGCCAGCCACGGGGGCTGGCGCTGGGCATCACCGAGGGCGGGCGCGGCGTCTCGGGCGGCCAGCGCCAGCTGATCGCCGTCACGCGTTTGCTGCTGGCCAAGCCGCGCATCTGGCTGCTCGATGAACCGACGGGCGCCATGGATGCGAAAACGGAAGCGCGCATCGTCGGACTGTTGGGCGAACTGGCGGCCGAAGGCGTGACCATGGTCGCCACCACGCACAAGAACGCCCTCTTGCCCCTGCTCGACCGCCTGGTGGTGCTGCAGGCGGGACGGGTGCTGCTCGACGGTCCGCGCGATGCCGTGCTGGCCAAGCTGTCGGGCAAGCCGCAGGCTGTGCCCAGTACAACACCTGCGCCGGTGGCGCAAGGAGCCGTCGCATGAAACTGGCCAGGGTCGAAGCGAAAGAGGAAGCGAAACGGGGCCGGGTGCTGATCTGGAGCTGCACGGCGGCGCTGGCGGGTGTCATCGCCTGGGCTTCATGGGCGGAGCTGGACCAGGTCACGCGCGCCAACGGCCAGGTGATCGCCAGCTCGCGCAACCAGATCATCCAGGTGGCCGATGGCGGCGTGCTAGCCGAGCTGCGCGTGCATGAAGGCAGCGTGGTGAAAAAGGGCGAATTGCTGGCGCGCTTCGACCGCACGCGGGCCGAGACGAGCTACCTGGAAAGCACGGCCAAGGCAGCCGGTCTGAAGGCGGCCGTGGCGCGCCTGCAGGCGGAAGTGTTTGGCGGCGCGCCCAAGTTCCCGCCCGAACTACAGGCGTTCCCGGAATTTCGCGCCAACCAGCTGGCCCTGTTCAGCAAGCGCCAGGGCGCCGTGCAGGCGGAAGTGAGCTCGCTGGAAAGCGCCATGAAGCTGATCAAGGAAGAGCTGGAAATGAATCTGCCGCTACTGGAAACGGGCGATGTCAGCCGCGCCGAGGTGCTGAAACTGCGGCGGCAAGTGGTCGACATCCAGGCGCAGATCACCAACCGGCGCAACAAATATCTGCAGGACAGTCAGACGGACCTCGTGAAAGCCCAGGAAGACCTGGCCGGCGTGCTGCAGACGGTGACGCAGCGCAAGGAGCAGCTGGGTTCGACGGATATCTACGCGCCCACGGACGGCATCGTGCGCAACGTGCGCCTCACCACCCTGGGCGGCGTGGCCAAGCCGGGCGAAGAAATCCTGCAGATCGTGCCGACGGACGATGACCTGATCATCGAGGCGAAAGTCAAACCGGCCGACATCGCCTTCATCAAGCCGGGCCTGCCCACGGCAGTGAAACTGGACGCCTACGACTACGGCATCTACGGGCGCCTGCGCGGCACCGTCAGCTACATCAGCGCGGACACCTTAAGTGAAGACAACAAGGGCAACGAACAGCCCTACTACCGCGTGCAGATCAAGACCAGCGGGCGCAATCTGATGGGCAAGAATGGCGAACCGATCCTGATCCAGCCCGGCATGACGGCCACCGTGGAAATCAATACGGGACGCAAGACGGTCTTGCGCTACCTGACGAAACCGATCACCAAGACGTTCTCGGAATCGATGGGGGAGCGCTGACGCAGCGTGCTTTTAGCCGGCAGGCTTCAGGCGGCCAATGACGCTCGCCACCTTGGCCGTAATCATGTCGACCGCGGGGCCATTCGCGCCATGCGGCAAAATGACGTCAGCATTGCGCTTGGTCGGTTCGATGAATTGCTTGTGCATCGGGCGTACGGTTTCCAGATACTGCTCGATGACGCTTTCCACCGAGCGGCCGCGTTCCGTGATGTCGCGTTGCATGCGGCGGATGAAGCGCACGTCGGAGGCCGTGTCGACAAAGATCTTCAGCGACATCATGTCGCGCAAGTTTTCGTCATACAGGGCAAACAGGCCTTCGATGACGATCACCGGCGCCGGCTTGACGGGAATGGTCCTGCTGGAGCGATTGTGCAGCGTGAAGTCGTACTCGGGCATCTCGATCGCTTCGCCATTGCGCAAGGCCTGGATGTGCTGTACCAGCAATGGCCACTCGAACGCCTGCGGATGGTCGTAATTCTGCTGGCGCCGGACTTCAGGAGAGAGATGGGTTTGGTCGCAGTAGTAGTCGTCCTGCATCACGACCGAGACCATGTCGGCGCCAAAGGACGCCAGCACTTGTTGGGATACGGTGGACTTGCCACTGCCGCTTCCGCCAGCGACACCAATAACAAACGGTTGGAAGGAAATAGTATTCATGCCGAATGATACCGGAAACATGAGCGGACTGACAGGGAGCTGCTGCAAAGCCGGGCCTGTCACGCGCCATGCATCAGTCGCGCATACAGCTCGGCCACCCGCTCCGCCGTGATGCCGTCGCGCTGCTCCACCGCCAGCGGATGGTCGGTCGGTTCCAGCTCGATTGCCGGGCGTATGCCGTCGTCGCGCAGGTGCACGCGGGTTTTCAGGTTCAGGGTAGCCGGATACTCGGACAGTTGCGTGCTGAGCCAACCGAAGAAGGGGCCGATGTGCGACCGCCTGGCTTCATTGAAGCACGCGTCCCACGCATCGAAGCTTTCGCCGCTCAGCGACACCCACACGCCCCAGCTGAATGGTTCATCGGAGCCATGCACGGGGATATCGATGGTGGCGCGCACGAAGCAGTGTTCATCGTCGACGATGCAAGCGTCGCTGTCGAGCTGGCAGCGCGCTTCGCGCTCGGCGGGCGCCATCTGCTCATACATCCAGGGCGCGTCGGCGCCGAAGCTGGGCATCCCCGTGTGGGTCTCGCCGCAGGAGCGGCACAGGAAGGAAAACGTCACGCGTGAAGCAGCCTTATTCGAACTGCTTGCGGAACGCCTCGAACTGCGCCGCCAGGCCATCGAAGTCGCTGCGCAATTGCAGCACTTCCTGTTCCAGCTGCGCCACCCTGCTGCCCTGCTGCGGCGCGCTGACAGTCCCCGCAAAACCGGCCGCCGTCTCGCTCTGCGCCAGCGCTTCCTCGCCGCCCAGCAAGTGGCCGTAGCGCGGCTCCTTGGCGCCAGGAGCCACCATCAGCTTGGCCACCAGCGGCGGGTATTTATCGATCAGGAACTGCAAACCGGATTCCACTTCCGCCACGGACTTGAATTCATGCACTCTGCCGCTGCGGCTGCGGATTTCACCCGCCGTCTGCAAGCCGCGCAGCATCAATATCGTCAGGATGGCCAGCTTGTCCTGTTCCAGCGACCACTTGATGCGCATGCGGTGTTCGTACTTGGCGACGCGCGCGCCCGCCTGCGTGATGCCATTGACGAATTTGCGCTGCATCAGCCGCTGCAGCACGTCGTAGACGGTTTCCTCGGAGAGGGCCATGACGGGGTCGCGGCTGGACAGTTGGTTGCAGCCGTTGGTCAGGGCGTTCAGCGACAGCGGATAGCTGTCCGGCGTCAGCGCTTCCTTTTCGGCCAGCACGGCCAGCACGCGGATCTCGAAGGGGTCGAGCAGATTCGGATTATCGCTACTCTTTTCTGCTGCATTTGCGTCTGTAGTCATGCCTGTATCCTTAATCAACCAGCTTGTTCATTTGCTCGGAATCGAATTTATCACACTCGGGCACGCCCTGGCAGCAGATACCGGCCGCCTTCAGGGTGGCGAGGATGGTTTCGATGCGCTGCTCCTGTGCCACGGCGTGCGTGATCAGGCCTTGCAGGGCTTTCGACAGCGGATCGTCGCCGTTGGGCGTGACGCCATACGCGGCGAACAAATGCGCCGTGCTGCCCTCGCGCAGGGCGCTGACATCCTTTTGAACGATGTGCGCGGGGTTGCCGACCGCAGTCGCGCCGGACGGCACGGGTTTGAGCAGCACGGCGTTCGAGCCCACCTTGGCGTACTCGCCCACCGTGAAGCTGCCCAGCACCTGCGCGCCGGCGCCGACGATGACGCCGCGCTCCAGGGTCGGATGGCGCTTGGCGCCACTGTGCAGCGAGGTTCCGCCCAGGGTCACGCCCTGGTAGATGGTGCAGTCGTCGCCGACGACGGCCGTCTCGCCGATCACCACGCCGAAGCCATGGTCGATGAAGACGCGCCGGCCGATGACGGCGCCCGGATGGATCTCGATGCCCGTGATGATGCGGGCAAGGTAGGAGATGAAACGCCCCACCCACTTCATGCGCCGCGTCCAGCACCAGTGCGCCCATCCATGCATGACGATGGCGTGCAAGCCGGGATAACAGGTCAGCACCTCCCAGCCATTGCGGGCGGCGGGGTCACGTTCAATGATGCTGTTGATATCTTCGCGCAGGTGGTGGAACATAATGACAATGAATAAGGTGGAACGCAAATGGTAGCGTATTCGGCGGGGGAATGCTGGAGGGGAAAGCAAATCGGCCGCCAGCACCAGGGCGGCGGCCGATCATGGAAGCGCTACAAAACGTGCAGGACGTTCTTATGCTTCTAAAGCAATCCGCTGGCGGCGGGCTTCGTAAAGACACACACCGGAAGCGACCGACACGTTCAGACTCTCGACGGAGCCGAACATCGGGATGCTGACGAGGATGTCGCAGGTGTCGCGCGTCAGACGGCGCATGCCTTCGCCTTCGGAACCCATGACGAGGGCCGTCGGGCCCGTGAAATCGGCTTCGTACAAACCTTTTTCGCCGTCGTCCGAGGTGCCGATCAGCCAGATGCCGCGCTCTTTCAATTCACGCATGGTGCGCGCCAGATTCGTCACGGTGATGTACGGGACGGTTTCGGCGGCGCCGCTGGCGACCTTGGCGGCCGTGGCGTTCAAGCCCACGGCACGGTCCTTCGGCACGATGACGGCATGTGCGCCGACACCGTCGGCCACGCGCAGGCAGGCGCCCAGATTGTGCGGGTCGGTGATGCCGTCGAGAATCAACAGCAGCGGCGGGCCGTCGATGGCGTCCAGCAGCTCATCGAGATTGCGCGCCAGCGACAGCTGCGAGGCAAACGCGATCACGCCCTGGTGACGGCGCGTACCGACGATTTTATCGAGACGCGACGAATCGACAGGCATGACGCGCACGTTGGCAGCCTTGGCGGCGGCGATCATGTCCTTCATGCGGCCGTCGACGCGGCTGGCATCGACGAAAATTTCTTCCACGGACGACGCTTCATGACGCAGACGCGAGGTGACGGCGTGGAAGCCGAAAATCATTTTATTCTTCATTATTTATCGTTTCTTCTTGCTTGTTTTTGATACAGATACAGTTTTTGCTGCTCGTGGTGCCGCCGCAGCGGGTGCCGCGGCTGGTTTCTTGCCGCGCTTCGGCGCAGCTGCCTTGGGGGCTTCCTTCAGCGCTGCCTTGACTGCAGGCTTGGCTTGCGCCTTGGCGCCGTTGGAACGGCCGCCGGAACCATTGCCGGGTTTGCCACCGTTGTTGCCGCTGGCCTTGATCTCATGGCGCTGCTCGGTCGCAGGACCGGGCTTGACCATGGATTTTTTTTCGCCCTTGCGCTTGCCGCCGCCATTAGTCTTGGCTGGCGCTTCTTCGCCCGCCAGTTCCGCATCGGTGACCAGACGCAGGTCGATCTTGCGCGTTTCCAGGTCGACACGTGCCACTTGCACCGTCAGACGGTCGGTCAACTGGTAGCGCTTGCCCGTGCGTTCGCCGCGCAATTCATGGCGCGCATCGTCGTACTGGAAGTAATCGGTGCCCAGCTCGGTGACGTGCACCAGGCCTTCGACAAACAGGGTGTCGAGCTGCACGAACACGCCGAAGGTGGTCACGCCGGTAATGGTGCCGGTGAACTCCTCGCCCAGCTTGTCCTGCATGAAGTAGCACTTCAGCCAGGCTTCGACGTCGCGCGACGCTTCGTCGGCGCGGCGCTCGTTGGCCGAGCAATGCACGCCCAGCGCGTCCCAGATCGTCAAGTCCGTCTTCTTTGGCTTGCCGTCGGCCTTGTCCTTCGCCTGCTGCTTGCGCGTGGCGTTCGACACGTTCGTGTTCAGCACGGTCTTCTCGGACAGCTTCGGCTCGTATTTCTTGCCTTGCAGAATGGCCTTGATGGCGCGGTGCGTCAGCAGATCGGGATAGCGGCGGATCGGGCTGGTGAAGTGGGCATACGCCTCGTAGGCCAGGCCGAAGTGGCCGATATTGTCCGGGCTGTAGACGGCTTGCTGCATCGAGCGCAGCAGCATCGTTTGCAGCAGGGCCGCGTCGGGACGCGCCTTGATCTGCTGCATCAGGGTCTGGTAATCGGATGCCGACGGCGTGTCGCCGCCCGTCAGGTTCAGGCCGACTTGCTTGAGGAAGGTGCGCACTTGCGTGAGCTTTTCCTTGGTCGGGCTGGCATGGATGCGGTAGGTGCCTGGATGCTTGTTACGCAGCAACAAATCGGCCGCGCAGACGTTGGCCGCCAGCATGCACTCTTCGATGATCTTGTGCGCTTCGTTGCGCGTGCGGGGGATGATCTTTTCGATCTTGCCAGCCGTATTGCAGACGATATAGGTTTCCGTCGTCTCGAAATCGATGGCGCCCCGCTCCGTGCGCGCCTTCAGCAAGGCGCGGTAGACGGCTTCCAGATTCTGCAGGTGCGGCAGGATGTCCGCGCGGCGTGCCGCTTCGGGTCCCTTGGTGTTGCCCAGCACGGCAGCGACTTCGTCATACGTGAGGCGCGCGGCCGAATGGATCACGGCCGGGTAGAACTGGTAAGCCTTCAGCTCGCCCTTGTCGCTGACGACAGCGTCGCAGACGAGGGTCAGGCGGTCGACGGCCGGGTTCAGCGAGCACAGGCCATTCGACAGCTTTTCCGGCAGCATCGGGATGACGCGGCGCGGGAAGTAGACGGACGTGCTACGCTCCAACGCGTCGATATCGAGCGCGTCGTTCGGTTTCACGTAATGGCTGACGTCGGCAATCGCCACGATCAGGCGGAAGCAGTTGGCGCGGCCAATCTTGACGGGTTCGCAATATACGGCATCGTCGAAATCGCGCGCGTCCTCGCCGTCGATGGTAACGAGCGGCACGTCGCGCAGGTCGACACGGTCTTTCAGGTCGGCGGCGCGCACTTCGAACGGCAGTTTTTCAGCTTGCTTGAGGGCGGCGGCGGAAAAGATGTGCGGCACGTTGAATTTGCGCACGGCAATTTCAATTTCCATGCCGGGATCATCCAGAGCGCCCAGCACTTCGACGATCTTGCCGACCGGCTGCTTGAAACGCATCGGTTGCTCGGTCAGCTCGACGCTGACGATCTGGCCGGCTTTTGCCTTGCCGACCGAACCGGTGACGAGGATGTCCTGGCCGATGCGCTGGTCTTCCGGCGCCACGACCCAGGTACCGTTTTCATGGATCAGGCGGCCGATGACGTGGGTGTTGGCGCGGTAGGTGACTTCGACGATCGTGCCTTCCGGGCGGCCGCGGCGGTCCGTGCCGACGATGCGGGCCATGACCTTGTCGCCATGCAGTACTTTCTGCATTTCTTTCTCAGGCAGGAACAGGTCGGCGCTGGCGTCGTCGGGAATGACGAAGCCGAAGCCATCGCGGTGGCTGGTGACGCGACCGGCGACAAGCGCGCTCTGGTCGGCCAGGCTGAAAACACCGCTGGCGTCAGACTTGAGCTGGCCGTCGCGCTCCATCGCCTTCAGGCGACGGACCAGGACATCCATGGAATCGGCATGCACTTGCAGCGTTTTCCCGAGAGACTGCGGGTCGAGAGGCGCGCTGACGCTGCGGAATATGCCGAGAATGTCCTCCCGGCTGGGGATGGTGTGGGTATTTTGGCTCAAAAGTATTTCTATAGTTGTTATTGACAGTGATCAAACGGAAGACAAAGACCGATGACATCACCGTCAATATTGACACGGTGATGTCCGGTAGTGTACCGGAGGACGCCTTGGTTTGCCTAACGGACAGCGTAGCGGAAACCGAACAAGTGCCCCGCCGATGAAAAAAAGGAGAAAAGCTGCGCAATGCATTTGACTTCGGTAAATATTGCTCTATAATCTCGGTCTCTTGCAGCGACAAACCTTCACGGGAATGCAGTTGCAGGAAAGCGGTACAGGGTTGATGTGCAGTATGGAGCGAAAGCTCATCTGGCGCAAAACTCTTCAAGTCGCTATAATAGCAGAATTGTTGTGAAGTTATTTTTCAACAAGTACTCGAGCAGTAATGTAATAAGTCACAGCAGCATCAGTGCCCACGTGGCGGAATTGGTAGACGCGCATGGTTCAGGTCCATGTGCCTTCGGGTGTAGGGGTTCGAGTCCCTTCGTGGGCACCATTACCTAATTCGCAAAAAGGCCGCAAACTTTCACGAGTTTGCGGCTTTTTTCATTTCCGCAGCAAAAAGCCACCACCACGTTCCCAGCAAGCAGCCTACCCGGCACACCTGCGGACAGAAACCCGCAAGAAACCGCTGAAAAAAGAGGCAGATTCAGCCTTTTTTCATAGGAGGCAGCCGTTTTCAGGCGAAAAAACATGTTTCTTGAAGAAAAGTGCGAAATGTTGATTGACCGAATGCGCGCCAGCCCTTATGATTTTGTCCTCGCTGCAGAACACGCAGCGACAAGCAGCAAGCAGTAACAATGCCCACGTGGCGGAATTGGTAGACGCGCATGGTTCAGGTCCATGTGCCTTCGGGTGTAGGGGTTCGAGTCCCTTCGTGGGCACCACCAGCAACAAGTTGTTCATTGTTGTGATCCGCAGTACAGTAGTAGATAGCAGTAAAAGCAGCACAATGCCCACGTGGCGGAATTGGTAGACGCGCATGGTTCAGGTCCATGTGCCTTCGGGTGTAGGGGTTCGAGTCCCTTCGTGGGCACCACCAGCAACGAGTCGTTTTCGTTGTAGTCCGCAGTACAGTAGTGAGATATCAGCAGTAGCAGCATCAGTGCCCACGTGGCGGAATTGGTAGACGCGCATGGTTCAGGTCCATGTGCCTTCGGGTGTAGGGGTTCGAGTCCCTTCGTGGGCACCATTACCTAATTCGCAAAAAAGCCGCAAACTTTCACGAGTTTGCGGCTTTTTTCATTCCAGTGACCCGTCCTGGAATAAGTTGACACTTTTTCGATGCAGAGATGGAGTGTCAAATGGAACAAGGGTTTAGGCGCAGCCAGCGCGATTACAGTCTGGCTTTTAAATTGAGCGTTGTCGAGCAGGTGGAAAAAGGCGAGATGACGTACAGGCAGGCGCAACTACGTTACGGAATACAGGGTCGGTCGACAGTTTTGGTATGGTGTCGCAAACACGGCCTGCAGGATTGGACGCATCCACGGGGCCGAAGCCAAGGGAGCGCGATGATGACAGACAAGCCGACCAAGCCACTGACGCCAGAGCAACGCATCAAGGAGTTGGAGCGTCAACTCAAGGAAGAAAGACAGAAATCGGCGCTGTTCGAAGCGGTTCTCGACGTCCTGCGTGACGAGTACGGGGTGCCGGTAAAAAAGCCTTTGGGCAGGTCATCGCGCGCAAGCAAGTCGAAGGATTAAGCGTCGAGCGGGCCTGCCGCTGTGTCGGCATCAGTCGCCAAGCCTATTACCAGCGCCGTCAGCGCGAGCGACAGTGCCTGGACAGGGCACAAACTGTCGTCAAACTGGTGCAGCCGATACGTCTGCGCCAGCCGCGCATCGGCACGCGCAAGCTGCACAGCATGCTCGGTGCAGCCTTTTCCCGAGAAAAGATCAAAGTGGGACGCGATGGGCTCTTTGACATCTTGCGGCAGGAGCGGCTGCTGGTGCAACCGCAGCGGGCCTATCACAAGACCACGAACAGCCATCACCGCTTCCGGCGCCATCCGAACTTGCTCAAGGAGGGACCGGGGCAAGTGTTTGCCACGCAGCCGGAGCAGGTGTGGGTAGCCGATATCACGTATCTCCCGACCGCCGGAAAATTCGTCTATCTGAGCTTGGTGACGGATGCATACTCGCGCAAGATTGTGGGCTACCATGTGCACGCGAGCTTGCAAACCGAGGAAGTCAGCGAGGCCGTGAAAATGGCACTGCGAGCGCGACAGCGCAAGACGCCGCTGATCCATCATTCAGACAGGGGCATCCAGTATTGCTCTACTTACTATCAGGAAATTCATCGTCGTCACGGACTGACTTGCTCCATGACAGATGGCTACGACTGCTATCAGAATGCGCTGGCCGAACGTATCAACGGCATTCTGAAAGGCGAGTTCCTGCTGAATCGACCTGCGGACCTGAAACAGGCTAGCAAAATGGTGGCGCAATCGGTGCGGATCTATAACCAGGAACGGCCGCATACGGCCCTGAAATACAAAACGCCCGATGCGGTGCATCGGGCGTTTCTACAGCAATAAATACTGTCAACCTATTTTAGGACTGGACACAGAATGCCGCATCCCTGCGGCACCCTCCCCTTATTTGACCAGCGCCGCCTTCACGGCGTCATGCAGACTCGTCGTCGGACGGCCAATCAACGCGCTCAATTGCTTGCCATGGTCTTCCAGGCCACCCTTGGCCGCGCCCGCATCGGAATCAGCCAGCAGATCGGCAAAGCCTTCCGGCACGCCCACGCTCACCAGCGCCGCCTTGAAGTCCGCCTGCGGCATATCCTTGTACGCAATCGCCTTGCCCGACTGGCGCGCCACTTCGGCCGCATATTCCGCCAGGGTAAAGCACTGGTCGCCAGCCAGTTCATAGATCGCTTGCGGCTGATCCGCCGTCAGCACGGCAGCGGCGGCAGCAGCGTAGTCCCGACGCGCGGCGGACGAGAAACGCCCGTCTTGCGCCGCGCCCAGCACGACGCCATGCTCAAGCACGGGCGCCAGGTGTTCCGTATGGTTTTCCAGATACCAGCCGTTGCGCAGGAAAGTGTACGGCAGGCCGGATGCGCGAATGGCCGCTTCCGTGACCACGTGCTCTGCGGCCAGGCCCAGCGGCGACGTATCGGCGCGCAAGACGCTGGTGTAGGCCAGCAGGGATACGCCGGCCCGCTTGGCCGCATCGATGGCGTTCTGGTGCTGCTGCGCGCGCTGCCCCACTTCGCTCGACGAAATCAGCAAGATTTTCGTTGCGCCCTTGAAAGCCGCATCGAGGCTGGCGCCATCGTTGTAATCGGCCTGGCGCACCTGCACGCCCTGGGCGGACAGGCTGGCGGCCTTGGCCGGGTTGCGCACGGCGGCGATGATGCTGGCGGCAGGAACGGATTTGAGCAGGCTGGCGATGACGTGCTGGCCCAGATTGCCTGTGGCGCCGGTGATGACGATCATGATTTCTCCTTGGTACGTGGGTGGTAAAACCCTATAATAGGACTATTACTTACTTATTGTAAGTACATACCTTTTGGTAAGTATGAGCAATATCTCAATTAACAAGGCCAACTATCATGTCCACAGACACTCCCGGCGCCAGCATGCGCGCCGCCCTCGCCCGCCAGAACCAGGGCGCGCACCTGCTGGCGGCGGCCTGCCCGTCGCGCGCCGTGCTCAGCCACCTGACCAGCCGCTGGGCCGTGCTGGTGCTGGTGCTACTGCTGAGCGGCACGCGGCGCTTCAGCGAACTGCGCCGCGAAGTGGGCGGCGTCAGCGAAAAAATGCTGGCGCAAACCCTGGAAGCACTGGCGGGCGACGGTTTCGTGCTGCGCCAGGCGTATCTGGTGATACCGCCCAAGGTGGAATACAGCCTCACGCCGCTGGGACGCGAAGCGGCCGAACGCCTGGCCGTGCTGGTCGACTGGATCGAGGATAATTACCCGCGCATCGAACAGGCGCGCGCCGATCTGGCCACGGCGCCCGCAGCGCAAAAGGCCGCGTAAACGAGAGCCATCCGCATTGCTTTTAGTCATCAAGAATTATCGTTTACTCCTACTTGCCTTGATGTAATACTAGGCCCATGAAACGCGTAAGGGCGCGACACCATGAACCAGTTGATTTCTTCCATCACCGACCGGGCCAATGTGCTGCTGGTCAGCAATTCGCCGAACGATGTGCGCGAACTGCTGTATGTGCTGGACCGGCATAACCTGGGTACGGGACTGGCGGGCGATATCGACGAAGGCGTGGAACTGGCGGCCGGCGGCACGGACCTGATCCTGCTCGACGCGGCCCTGGCAGGCACGAATATCGGCGCTACCTGCATGCGCCTGCGCAATGCGGGCGGACGCCACAGCGTGCCCCTGCTGCTGATGTCGGCCACTCCCAGCGCCGAGGAACAAGGCCGCAGCGTGGGTGCCGGCGCCTCCGACTACATCAAGATGCCCTTCAATGCGCGCGACGTGGCGGAAAAAATCCTCATGGAACTGGCGCTGCACAAGGCCGAGACGCCCGCTGCCCGCCCCTACACCACGCCTGCCGCGCCGCCGCGCCCCCTGCATCCGCAAACGCTGGAAGTCAATTACCACTCCATACTGGCCGGTTCGCCCGATGCCGTGCTGCTGTTCGACATCGACAACCGCCTGCTGATCGACGCCAACCACCTGGCCGAAGACTTGTTCGGCATGCCGCTGGCCGAGCTGCTGCAAGGCGGCATGGAGCCGCTGTTTCCCAGGCATCAGGACGATGGCCGCGCCTCGCCGCAATTGCTGGAAGAAAAGATCCGCGATACCTTGCAAGGCAAGATCGTCGTCTTTCGCGCCAGCTGCTGCCACCGCGACAGCCACCCGATCGCCTGCGAAATCCGCCTGATGCGCCTGTCCGTGCCGGGCCGCCAGCTGGTGCATGCGCGCATCATCGACTTGACTGAACGCAACCTCGCCGAAGCCATGCGCTCGGGCCAGAGCGCCCTGCTGGAAATGGTCGCCAAGGGCGCGCCGCTGATCCCTACCCTGAACCACTTGCTGCTCCTGATCGAAGGCCAGTCGCGCGGCGTGCTCTGCTCCATCATGCTGCTCGACGACGACGGCGTCCACATGCACAGCGCGGCCGGCCCCAGCCTGCCGGCCGAGTACATGGCCCTGCTCGAAGGCGTGGCCATCGGCGACGGCGTGGGTTCCTGCGGCACGGCCATGTTCCTGCGCGAACCGGTGGTCGTCACCGACATCATGCACGATCCGCTGTGGGCGCCCTACCGCGAACTGGCCGCGCCATTCGGCTTGCGCGCCTGCTGGTCGCGCCCCATCTTCGGCCAGGATGGCGCCGTGCTCGGGTCCTTCGCCATGTACTACCGCGAAGTGCGCAAGCCCGACGCGCGCGATCTGGAACTGATCGACACGGCGACCGACCTGGCCGGCATCGCGATTGGCCGCATGCGCCACGAACGCGAGCTGCAACGCCACCGCGCCCACCTGGAAGACCTGGTGGCCGAACGCACGGCAGCCTTGACGCAGGCCAAGGAACACTCGGAGCAAACGAATCTTGAACTGGCCGCCGCGCTGGAAAACCTGTCCATCACGCAAGAAGAACTGGTGCGCCGCGACAAGCTGGCCGCGCTCGGTGCGCTGGTGGCCGGCATCGCGCATGAACTCAATACGCCGATCGGCAACGGCCTCGTGGTGGCCACCACCATGGCCGAACGCACGCGCGAAATCCAGGCCAGCTTCCTCGACGGCTTGCGCCGCTCCGAACTGGGCGCCTACCTGACCCAGGCCAGCGAGGCGGACGCCATCATGCTGCGCAACCTGCAGCGCGCCGCCGACCTCGTTTCGAGCTTCAAGCAGATCGCCGTCGACCGCGCCAGCTCGCAGCGCCGCCACTTCCTGCTGCGCCAGTTCGTCGCCGAACTGATGCTGCCCCTGTCCACGCCGCTCAAGGCCGCCGGCCTGAGCCTGACGCAGGATGTGCCGGACGGCCTGGCCATGGACAGCTATCCCGGTCCACTGGGCCAGGTGCTGAGCAACCTGCTGGAAAATTGCCTGCGCCACGCCTTTGAGGGCCGCAGTGGCGGCAACATCGCCATCACGGCACGCGGCAGCGACGACGGGCAGACGATCACCGTGTCCATCGCCGACACGGGCGTGGGCATCGCCGCCGACGACCTGGTGCATGTCTACGATCCCTTCTTCACGACCAAGCTCGGTTCCGGTGGCTCGGGCCTGGGCCTGCATGTGGCGCACAACATCGTCACGGGCGTGCTGGGTGGCCATATCCATGTTGCCAGCAGCACCGGTGACGGCGGCGGCACCACGTTCACCCTGCAACTGCCCACCGCCGCGCCGCAAGCGCCCGCCCCCTGAAGGGCAGGCGCGCTACAATGCCAGCAAGCATTTCTTTCGGAGTACCCATGAAATACCTGACCGCCGCCGCCCTGCTGGCAGTTTGCGCCTGCGCAATGGCCGGACCCGCCCCCTGGTACAAATGGCGCAGCAAGATCGACGGCACCCTGTCGTGCGCCCAATCGACCCTGGGATTTGGCTGGGAACTGGCCTCGGGACCGTACAAAGATAGCCGTTGCGAAAAACCGGCGCTTGTTAAATAATGGGGCCATGACCACACGGGGCACCGGCTTGAAAGCAAGCGATGGCAATGCGGCGTCGAAAGAGTATGGAACGATAAGAACGTATCTATTCAAACCGAGGAGACCACATGTTTACGAATCCCGAACAATTCGCAACGGCCACCAAGGCCCTGTTTGAATTCCAGCTGATGACCTTCAACACCCTCACCTCGAAAGCCGTGCAAGGCGTGGAACAGGTATTGGCGCTGAACATGGCCACTGCCAAGTCCGGCATCGAGGATGGCCTCGCCGCCAGCAAGGAAATCAGCCAGGCCAAGGATCCGAAGGCCGCCATGGCCGCCGCCGCCGCCCAGCTGCAACCGGGCGTGGCCGGCGCCAAAGCGTATAAACAGCAACTCGACGACATCATCAAGGAAATCCACACGGAATTCACCACGGCTGCCGAAGCCCACGTGGCCGAAGCGAAAAGCAATCTGAGCGCCCTGATCTACGACGTCACGAAAAACGTGCCGCCAGGCTCGGAAAACGCCGTCGCCATCGTCAAGGCCGCCATCGACAACGCCTTCCTCGGTTACGAACAAGTGACCAAGGCCACGAAACAGGCCGTCAAAACAGTGGAAGAGCAGATCGCCAAGGCCAGCGCGCAAGTGGCGCAGGCAACGGAAAAAGCCACGGCCGCACCTGAAAAAGCAGCGCCGGCGGCCAAGCCGAAGGCTGCCAAAAAGTAAGCCGCAGGTCGGATTAGCGCGGCAAGGCCGCGCGTAATCAGACGCATTGTTGGCGCTCATGGTGATGTCGGATTACGCGCTTGCGCGCTAATCCGACCTACCCGACCTACAATGAATCCACCAGCAGGGTCCGGCATTCGCCCCCTCCCATACCCCCGAAAGATAACCAACTCCTAGCCGCATAAATCCTGGCATGCCTTCGCCTCGACGGCGCCGTCCAGCTGCCGCCGCCAGGCCACCATGCGCCACGCGGCCCAGGCGGCGGACACGGCGCCCGCGGCGAGTATCAGCCGCGTATCGATCAGGGTCAGCACGGAGCCGCTGAGGGCGACGACGATGTTGGCGATGCAAAACGTCGTGGCCAGCAAACCCATCACGGCACCCTGCCCGTGCGCGCTGAAGCGCTCGGCGCACCAGCCCTGTATCACCGTGTTGTACAGCGCATTCGGAATGCCGAACAGCACGATGGCCGCGATGCCCACCCAGATATTACCCAATGCCAAGATCCCCACGGCCAGCGCCACGCCGCAGGCATACCAGCTGGCCCGCAGCAAGGGCGCATGGCGGCTGGGACCGCCCGCCAGCAAAGACGTGATGGTCATCGTGCCGCACAGTCCCACATTCACCCAGGCAATCTCCTGTGCATGGTAATTGGCCGTCTCGACCAGCCACAGCGGATAGAACTCGTAAAAGCTGGCCACGCCGCACGTAAATGCCAGTTGCACGATGAACAGGGTGCGCAGCTCCTCATGGCGCAGCAAGTTGAGCGAATGGCGGTCGCGCGCCACTTGCCACCATGACGTCGTCAAGAGCGAAGGCGTTTCGCGCGGCAAGCCCACGGCCACCAGCACGGCGACGAGCATCAAAGCTGCGGCGGCAATCCAGAACGGCACCGTCACGCCCCAATGCAGAGTCGCGCCCGCCAGGATCGGCCCTACCAGCCAGCCCAGGTAAAAGGCGCCGTTCAGCCATGACATGGCGCGCAGGCGCAGCGGACCCGTCAACTGGTCGGCCAGCATGGCGCGCGCCACGGCGCCGTTCCCTTCCAGCAAACCCGTGATGAAACGGGCGACGATGAACAGCGGGTAGGACTGGATCACCAGCGCCCAGGCCGTGATGGCGTGGCCGATGGCGGCGCCCACGGCAGTGCGCATCAGCAAGGGACGGCGGCCATAACGGTCGGACAAGGGGCCCAGCAGGGCCGAGCCGATCAGCAAGCCCAGCGGGTTGATGGTCAGCGCCAGGCCGAACAGCAATTTCGACGGCAAGCCCAGGAAATTGTTGAAGGCATTCGGCGCCTCGGCCGCGAACAGGGGTGGCAGGATCGGGTATGGCAGCGAGGCGCCGATGGTCGACAGCAGCGCCAGCAGGCAGGCGGCGGAAATCAGGATGATGTTTTTCATGCGGGTTCGGCAAATTTTAGTCTGGCTTAGTCTGGCAAGCATACGTGGCCATGCCACATAAGCAAATGTAAATGTTTATTAATGGCGCCCTCCTTGCTGCGGTGAAGCGTGCCAGGCACGGCCTCGGCTATCATGCCCACACGAATCACGTTTAACGGGGCAAACATGACACTGTCAGAAATTGAACGGCAACACGGCTTCACCTATCCCGCATTGTATCGGCAGCTGGAGCGCGACGGCATGCTGGCCGTGGGCGAATATGGGCCCGACTGGCATAAGCTGGTCTATCCCACCTTGACGGACCGGCCCACCCTGCTGTTGCATGCGGACGATTTCGAACTGCTCAACATCGAGGCCGTTGCCGCGGAAGTGGACGCGCTGCTGGATACGGACGATTACCGGCAGATCGACCCCGCCTTCCAGTTCATCCCGTTCGCGCAAACGGGCGCGGGCGACCACTACTGCTTTTTCGCGTCAGGCGAGCAAGACGGCGAGATGCCCATCGTGCTGCTGTGGCATGACGACAATGAAGCCCAGTACCTGGCGAAAAACCTGCAAGATTTCATGGTTCACATGTTGTTGAACAGCATGGCCGACCAGGATACGTACAACGACGTCAGCGACGAGGCATTCAAGGATCAACTGACGAAAACCCTGGGCACGCATGCACGCTACCTGACGGCGCGGCAAGCCGACGTGCTGCAGGGCCTGCTGGCTCGGGACATCATCGATTACGACGTGGCGTTGCCGAAAGGACGCACGGAGGCGCACCGGGGCTTGCTGACCGATATCGAACTGGCCAGCCTGCGCGCGGAATTGATTCCCTACGAAAAGTTCGACAGCGGTTTTGCCTACAGCGCGGCTGACTGAACATAATTCGCTGGGCAAGCGGCGGCTGAAGGTTTAAACTGTATATAAACACAGTAAAACCCATCACCTTGCATCTTGCCCTATTGCCATCCCCATGTTGAGAGTCCTGGAAAATCCCCTCTACTATCTGGATAATTTCCAGGATGTGCTGAACTGGATAGCCGCGCGTTACGCCGATCTGCTGAGCCCTGAAGAAACGCAATTCATCGCCGCCTTCGGCGCCCTGCCGCAGCCATCGCGCGCCCTGTTCGTGCGCCTCGTCATGCGCAAGGGCTGCCTGTTTCGCGCCAGCAAGCTCAATTACCCGGAAATCGGCGACACGCGCACGGCCGCCCTGCCCTTGCTGGCAACTAGCTGGGTCGAGGCGGATCCAGCGATCTCGCTCGATGAACTGTTCGACCTGCTGCTGAAAGTAGAAATTGTCCAGGCCTTCGCTCTCGACGCGCCCCTGAAGGCGGCGCGCAAGGCGGAGCAACTGGACGCCTTGCGCGAGCAGCATGGGGAAAGCAAAGCGTTTTCCGCCTGGCATCCGGCTTCCACTGATTTGCTGTATCGCATCGGCTTGCAAGCGCTGTGCGACCGCCTGCGCCTGATTTACTTTGGCAATTATCATCAGGACTGGTCGGAGTTCGTGCTGTCCGACCTCGGCGTGTACCAATATGAAAAAGTGGAATTCTCGCCGCAGTCACGCGGTTTTCGCACGCGCCAGGATATCGAACACTATGAAGTGCTGCACCAGTGCCGCGAACGCTACAACGACAGCGCGCCGGCGGACGAGGTGCTGCAGGAACTGGCTGCGCTGCCCTTGTCCGAGGACAACACCTGGCTGGCCAGCCGGCGCGACAAGCTGCGCTTCCAGATCGCCCAGCATCTGGAAAAATGCCAGGACTGGCCGGCAGCCTACCGCGCCTACGCCGATTGCCGCTATCCGGGCGCGCGTGGCCGCGCCATCCGCGTGCTGGAGAAAGATGAGCAGCCGCAAGCTGCCTACGAGCGCCTGATGATCGCCCAGGCCGCGCCGGAAAGCGAAGCGGAACAGCAATTGCTGCTGCGCATGGCCCCCCGTTTGCGGCGCAAGCTGGGCCATGCGAAGCAGGCGGCCAACGCGGCCGCTGCCGTGGAGCGCATCGACCTGCTGCTGCCCTGCCCGGAACAGGCGTGCTACGTGGAAGGGGTGGTACAGCAACATCTGATGCAGGACGGTGCGCCCGTGTATTACGTGGAAAACACCCTGATCAACTCGCTGTTCGGCCTGCTGTGCTGGCCCGCCATCTTCAAGCCCATGCCGGGCGCCTTTTTCCACCCGTTTCACAGGGGGCCGGCCGACTTGCATAGCGCCGATTTTTACCAGCGCCGCAGCAACGATTTTTCCGCCTGCCTGGCGCAACTGGACGACGGCCGCTACCACGCCGCCATCCGCGCCACGCTTGCCGCCAAACACGGTATCGTCTCGCCCTTCGTCAGTTGGAACGTGCTGGACGACGGCTTGCTGGACCTGGCGCTGGACTGCATCCCGGCCGCGCACCTGAAGAAGTCGTTCGAGCGCATCTTGCTCGACATCAAAAGCAACCGCAGCGGCTTTCCCGACCTGATCCAGTTCTGGCCTGCGGAACGGCGCTACCGCATGATCGAAGTCAAGGGTCCGGGCGACCGCCTGCAAGACAACCAGCTGCGCTGGATCGCGTATTGTGCCGAGCACGCCATGCCCGTCAGCGTGTGCTACCTGCAATGGCAGGCGGCGGCATGAGCCGCAACACTTACACCATCGCCGTGCGCGCCCTGTGCGAATTCACGGCCAAGGTGGGCGACCTGGACTTGCGTTTGACGCCGTCCCCCACGGCGCAGGAAGGCATGGCGGGCCACGCCACCGTCACGAGCCGGCGCGATGATGATTACCAGCGTGAAATCAGCCTGTGCGGCGACTTCGGCCCGCTGCACGTGCGGGGCCGCGCCGATGGCTACGACCCGGCGCGGCGCCAGCTGGAAGAAATCAAGACCTACCGGGGCGAACTCGACGCGATGCCCGCCAACCACCGCCAGCTGCACTGGGCGCAGGCGCGCATCTACGGCCATCTGCTGTGCCAGCAGCTGAACTTGCCCATGCTGCGCGTGGCGCTCGTGTATTTCGATATCGTGAGCCAGAAGGAAACCGTCATGCACGAGGAATGCACGGCCGAGGCGCTGCGTCTGTTCTTCGAGCAGCATTGCACGCTGTTTCTCGACTGGGCCGAGCAGGAAATGGCGCACCGGGCCAGCCGCGACGCGCAACTCACCAGCATGGCCTTTCCCCATGCGGACTTCCGCCCGGGGCAGCGGCAATTGGCCGAAGCCATGTACAAGGCCAGCAGCCGTGGCTGCGGCTTGCTGGCGCAGGCGCCGACCGGCATCGGCAAGACGGTGGGCAGCCTGTTCCCCATGTTGAAAGCGACGGCCGCGCATGGCCTCGATAAACTATTTTTTCTCGCCGCCAAGGTACCGGGCCGGCAAATGGCGCTCGACGCCTGCGCCATCCTCAAGGACAGCGCCCCGCTGCTGCCGCTGCGCGTGCTGGAACTGAGCGCCAGGAGCAGCGCCTGCGAGCATCCGGACAAGGCGTGCCATGGCGAATCATGTCCGCTGGCCAAGGGATTTTACGACCGCCTGCCGCTGGCACGCGAAGTGGCGCTGGCCAGCGGCTTGATCCTCGACAAGGAAGCCGTGCGCGCCATCGCCTTGCAGCAGGGTATCTGTCCGTACTACCTGGGCATGGAGCTGGCGCGCTGGAGCGACGTCGTCATCGGCGACTACAATTATTACTTCGACCTCAGCGCCATGCTGTACGGCATGACATTGGCCCACGACTGGAAAGTCAATGTGCTGGTCGACGAAGCGCACAATATGGTGTCGCGCGCGCGCAGCATGTATACCGCCGAACTGGCGCAGATCGACCTGAAAATGCTGCGCAAGTTCGTGCCCGACGCCTTGAAAAAGCCGCTCGACCGCCTCTCGCGCCAGTGGACGGCTTTGCTGAAAGAGCAAGATGGCGATTACCACGTGCATGCGGCTCTGCCCGACAAATTCTTTGGCGCCCTGCAAGGGGTGGCGACGGCCATCGGCGACTACATGGCCGAACACGCGGCCGCGCTCGATGAAGATTTGCAGCGCTTTTATTTCGACGTGCTGCTGATCAACCGCCTGGCGGAAAGCTTCGGCGCGCATTCGCTGTTCGACGTCAGCAAAACGGAGACGGGTTCCACCGTCTGCATCCGCAACATCGTCCCGGCACCGTTTCTCAAGGAACGCTTCGCGGCCAGCCACAGCACGGCCCTGTTTTCTGCCACCCTGAGCCCCTGGAATTACTATAGCGACACCCTGGGCATGCCAGCCGACACCGCCTGGGTCGACGTGGAATCGCCGTTCCAGGCGGAACAATTGTCCGTGCGCGTGGCCGACACCATTTCCACACGCTACCAGCACCGCGCCGCCTCCTTGCTGCCCATCGCCCAGCTGATGGCGAAGCAATACGCTGAAACGCCGGGCAACTACCTGGCCTTCTTCAGCAGTTTTGACTACATGGAAAAGACGGCTACCCTGTTTGCCCAGCATTACCCGGACGTGCCCATCTGGCAGCAGCCGCGCCGCATGGACGATACTGCCCGCGCGCAATTCCTGGGCCGTTTCGGCCTGGACACGCGCGGCATCGGCTTTGCCGTTTTGGGCGGCGCGTTTGGCGAAGGCATCGACTTGCCCGGCGCGCGCCTGATCGGCGCCTTCATCGCCACCCTCGGTTTGCCGCAGATCAACCCCGTCAACGAGCAGATCCGCCAGCGCATGGGCGACATCTTCGGCGCCGGCTACGACTACACATATTTGTATCCGGGCATGCAAAAGGTGGTGCAGGCGGCCGGCCGTGTGATCCGCACGCAGTCGGACAAGGGCGTCGTCTACCTGATCGACGACCGCTTTTCACGGCCGGAAATCCGCCAGCTCTTGCCGACGTGGTGGAATGTGCAGCTAGCTACTGGATAAAGCAGCTTCAGGCGTTGCCAGCCCGCTTGCGCGACACGCCAGCTTTCCGCTTTCCTGGGGGCGTCGCAGGCGTAGCAAGTGCACTGTCACGGACATCGGCATCAACTTCCTGGCTGCGCAGAAAATTTTGCAGTTCGATACGCACGCCGTTTTGCGCAACGACCGACATCTCCAATGTCATGCCCAGCGATTGCAAAAAACGGCGCAAGGTCGAGACATAAGTATCGGTACGCTTTTCCAGTTGGGAAATGGCATGCTGTTGAATCCCCAGTTCCCTCGCAACTTCCGCCTGGGTCTTGCCTACTGCCTTGCGGAAATCCGTCAGCGTGGTGGCGTGCGCTATCATTTCTTGCATCTTTTCTTGGGATAGAGCCGCAATTTTTGCCTGCCGCTCGGCCGGCAAACTGTGGATGACGTCGTTCACATTTCTTCCCATGACAAACTCCTGCTCCTGAAATCATCTACTGCCTTTGTCCTGCCTCGCCTTCGCCGCAGCCAGGTTGGTGAGATGTTGCTCATAGCGAGCATTTGCCTTGAATAACAAATCCCTGTAAAACTTGTCCTCATTGACACCTTGCTTGGCCGCCGCAACCAGAATGACCGCCTCACGCCTCGTATCGAAAGCAAAGACCGCGCGCCACACCTCTACCCCGTTATTGGCCTTGAAACGCAGCTCTTTCATGTTCGGATGTTTAGGATTCTTCAACGTCCCAACGTGAGGACGCCCGGCAGCCGGGCCCAGCTTCGACAGCGCATCGGCACTCGCCAGCAATTCATCTTGAACATCTACCGGCAGAGCATCGAATTCCGCATCGAAGTCATCGTGAAACGTGACCGGCCATGTCCTCGGCGCATTCACTATCACCTCCAGATGATATCATGCGTAGTTGATTATGCATCTACGCCAGCGAAAATGCTAACCCACCAATAATCTGAGCTTCTGATACCCCGCCTTGCTGACGGGTATCCTCGTATCATCGCGCAGGATGGCCACGTGGCTGTCTTTTGTTGCCGCTTCGATGCGGCGAATGCCGTCGATATTGAGCAAGTACGACCTGTGCACGCGCAGGAACTTGGCGGGATCGAGCTGGGTTTCCAGTTCCGCCAGCGTCTGGCTTTTCAGGTAGGACTTGCCTTCGGAACGGATGCTGATGTAATCGTCTTGCGCCTCGATGTAGTCGATGCGCGCGCTGGCGATCACGTGGACCTTGGCGCCGTCGCGTATCAGCACGCGATCAAGCGGCGCGGCGCGCGTGGCCGCCTCGCGTGCCAGCGTCAGCACAGCAGTGGATGCGGCGGGCGTGCTGCGGTTGGCGCGCGCATGGGCCAGCGCCTGGTCGAAGCGCTGTTCGCTGAATGGTTTCAGCAGATAGTCGAGGGCATGGCATTCGAACGCTTTCAAGGCGTACTGGTCGTAGGCCGTGACAAAGATCAGCTTTGTCTTCGCACCGATCAATTCGGCCACTTCGAAGCCGTCCAGGCGCGGCATCTGGATGTCGAGAAACACCAGTTCCGGTTCCAGGTCCGCGATGGCCTTGACGGCTTCGAAGCCGTTGGCGCACTCGGCCACGATGTCGATATCGTCATGGCGCGCCAGGTATTCGCGCAACACGCTGCGCGCCAGCAATTCGTCATCGACGATGGCGACCCGCATTCTTGCCTGCATCATGCTTCCTCCGTGTCGCCGGTCTGCGCCGGCATGGAAATCATCACTTCGAAATGGCCGTCGCGCCGGCCCCAGTGCACGCTGGCCTCGTGGCCATACGCGCCGGCCAGGCGCTGGCGCACGTTCTCCAGGCCGACGCCATTGCCGCGCTCTGGCCCTTGATCCGCATCCACCGGATTGCGCACGGCGATCTGCAGCAGGCTGCCCACGCGCCGGGCCTCGATGGCGATCAGGCCGCCTTCCGTCAAGCCGCAGATACCATGCTTGACGGCATTTTCCACCAGCGGCTGTATCAGCATGGGTGGCAGCAGACACGCCAGTGCGGCAGTGTCGAGGCTTTCCGTCACTTGCAGGCGTGCGCCGAAACGCACGTGCTCGATGGCGAGAAAGTGGCGGATCAGCACCAGTTCCTGCTCCACGGTAATGTGCTTGTGCGCTTCCAGGCTCAGGCTCTGGCGAAAGAAACTGGCCAGCTGCACCGTCATCTGGCGGGCACCCTTCGCATCGATAGACGTCAGGGCGCTGATGGAGTTCAGGCTGTTGAACAGGAAATGCGGATCGATCTGCGTGCGCAGCATGCGCAACTGCGCTTCCTGCGCCGTCAGTTGCGCTTCCAGCCCCCGCTGCTCGGCCATCCTGGCGCGCACGAATTCCAGCAACAGATAATGTACGGCGACAGCCAGGCAATACAGCAGCGCACCGAGGCCGAAGAACAGGGCCAGCAGCGATTGCGTCAGGTTCACGCCCAGCCAGCGCAGCTCCAGCAACAGGCTGACGCTGTTCAAAAATTGCAGCAGGGTGGCCCACAGCAAGCCCGCGAACAGCGCCGCCACGCCCATCACGCCGGCGATGGCGAATGGATGGCGGGAGTGCAAGGGATAGGCGCGGCACAGGTAGTACGCGGAAAAACCGGAACCGATCGCATACACGAGCGTGGCGGGCACCACCAGCACGACGGCATTGAGCCAGGGCGCGTGCGCCACCCTGGCCAGGATGGAAGCCAGGGCCAGGCCCAGCGCGATGCAGACCAGGAACACCACCACGGCGCCGCGCCGCTTCGACAAAGGCCCCGACATGCGCGCCTAGTTGCGGATTTCCAGGCCGCCCATGATGGCGTAGCCCGTCACGTACAGGCGCCTGGCCTGGTTCGGCGGCACGATGGTCTTTTCCTCGAAGCCGCCGAGGATGGGCGTGCCCTGCAGCACGACGCTCCAGTCGGGCGGAATCTTGATGGTGACGCCGCCGCACAGGGCGAACACGTTAAGCACGGCTTCGCCTTCGATCGACGCCTGGCGCAAGTCGATTTCGCAGCCGGCCATGATGACATTGATATCGCCGCCCTTGAAGCGCTGCGACGACACGCGCCGCACGTAGCCGCCGAGGATGGCCGTCACTTCGATGATGCTGTCATCGTCCGCTTGTCCGCTGGCGCCGGGCGCCGCCGTGGCATCGGCGGCGTCCTTGTCGAGCGACACGGCGCCATTTCTGGCCTGGCCGAACGAGTCAGGCGCTGCGGGGCCATCCTGCTGCGCCCCAAAGCGCCGGCGGCGCTGGCGCTGCTGCGCGCCGGGGAGGGATTTCGACACCAAGGCCACGCCCAGGCCGATGATCAGCAAGGGCCACAGCAAGTCCCAGTTCATGTAGAAGATGCCCATGTGCTTGAGGGTCCAGGCCACGCCCAGCAGCACCAGCATGCCGCCCAATAAATAACCGTTCGCGCTGCGGCTTTGCGACAGTTTCAGCAGACCGAACACGATCAGCGCCGTGGGCCAGAAGCGGAAGGTATAGCGCACATCGATGAAACCGAGGTTATCGAGCAGAAACAGCAGCCCCAGGCCGATGACGATGACGCCCAGCACGATCTGCGATGGCGAGTGCAACGGCGGTTTATTTTTCATGCTCGGACTCCCGGTAGGCAATAAAATGTTTGTTCAACAGCGGTTCCAGCACGAGACCCACGCCCCAGGCGATCAGCAAGGCGGGCCAGCTATTGTAAAAATGCAAGTTCCACAGTTCTTCATACGAGACATACCACCACGCGGCGAAAAAGATCAGCCACAGGCCGCTCAGTACCTGCTTGGCGGAAACGGGCGTCAGCAGCTTGTTCAGGCCGAAGACGGCCAGTATCACCGGCCAATAATGCCATAGTGAATAGTAATCGTGGAGATAGATCACATCGAGCCGGTCCAGCAGGACGATGGCGCCGATGGCGATCAGCAGCACGCCCCACAGCAGCTGGGTACGGCGGCAATAGGCTGGTTCAGGTTTCACGGTCACCCCTTGAAGTTGGTTGATCGTAAAGATACGCGGATTTCGGGGAGGAGAAAACAACGCTTCGGCGAATGGCGGAAAGACAGCGGTGAATGGCGCAACGGTGGAAATGACGGAAAAAAACAGGCAAAAAAAAGACCGGCTAAGCCGGCCTTGAAGGGGTTCGCAGTCCACACCGCGACCTGGAGTTGCAGTGCACAGCCGCGTGGCGCAGGGCGCAAACGCGAACAGAAATCTGGTGCCGATCCTCGAGGCGACCGGCTGACCTGCTGGAAGATCGAACATGCCGCCAACTTCACGGCAGTGCGTCTCAACCAAGCAGAGACATCATACTCCCGATCGCCAGACAGCACCGTTCGCTAGCGCACACTGATGGAGTTTTGCTGAGCTGCATCAACCCGTGACGGCGTGCGGCGGTTTGAGCATGTCGTTCCCGATCCATGCCAGCACGGAAGGTCCCTGCGGCTGCCAGCCCAGCAGCTTGCGCGCCCGCTCGCCACGCACGCGGCTGTTGGAGCCAAGGCCATACGACGCCATCTCGTAGCCCCATTCGGCAATCGCCTCGGGCAGCGGCCAGTCCTGCGCGGGACCCAGGTCCAGCGCGGCGGCGATGCCGGCCGTCATGTCGCGGAAAGCCGCTTCGCCCGATTCGACAAAGTAAAAGGTGCCGGCCGGCGACTTTTCCAGCGCCAGCAGATACAGGCTGACGACATCGTCGATGTGCACGTTGGACCAGATGTTACGGCCCGGACCCACGTGGCGCACGATGCCGCTCTTGCGCGCCTGTTTCAATAAGCGGGGCAGCTGCACGCTGTCGCGCGGCAAGGCGCCATGGCCGTAGATCAGGGTGTTGCACAAGACGCTGGCGCGCACGCCCTGGCTTGCGCTGGCCAGGACCAGGTCGTCGATGGCGACGCGGGCCGCCTTGTCGGCCGTGGGCGCCGGCAGCTTGTCTTCGTAATAGATCTGTTCCGTGCCCTCACCGCCCGAGGCGTCGCCCACGATGGACGAGCCGCTGGTGTGCAAAAACACTTTGTTGGTGCCGGCCAGCGCTTCAAGGATGGCTTCGACGGCGCCACGGTGGTCGCTGCTGGCCGCATTGATGACGGCGTCCGCCGCCCTCGCCTGCTCGATGAGCAATGCGCGGTCGTTCAAATCGCCGTGTACGCCCAACACGCCGACCTTGGCCAGCTCGGCCACCTGCTCCGGCTTGCGCACGAGGCCCGTCACCTGATGGCCGGCCCGCACGAGGCCCGCCGCGATGGAACTGCCAATAAATCCCGCTGCGCCCGTAACAAATACCTTCATGTCTTGCTCCTTTGTTGGTTCAGATTGCAATCAATCACACCAGCAAAGTATGCCCGCTTTCGTCTTTCGCAAAAAGCAACCACACAGCAAAAGATCTATGACTTGGACGCAACAGTCTTCTGTTTGAGCTGCAGGGCGGCGATGTAGCGGCTCTGGTAGGCCGGGTCTTCCGGCGTCAGCAAGGTGAGCCTGTCGCGCGCGCGGGTGGCGGCCACATAAAAACGGTTTTCCTCTTCCAGCGGGTCGGTCTTGCTGCGAGGGAATTCATCGACGGCCAGGTAGGGCAAGATCACGTGGTTGTATTCGAGGCCCTTGATCTGGTCGATACAGGCGATGACCAGCTTGGCCTTGCCGGTCGAGACTGTCACGGCTTCTTCCATCTCGCCCAGCCAGCCGGCAAAGCCGCCCAGCGCCACGCCCGCTTCGCGGCACACGGCAATAAAACCGTGCAGGGAACGGGCGACAACGCGCGCCTGTGCCGGGTCGACATAGATGCGGCGCGCCGTCTGTTCCAGCTGCATCAGGCCAAAGATGTGCTGCAGGGCGTCACCGGCCAGGGCGTCGGGAGGCAGCGCGCGCAGGTAATCGACGGCGGCCAGGGTCAGCGCCGCCTTGTCCTGATTCTGCGACTTGGCCAGCTGGTTCGTCAAAAAGCCTTCCAGCAAGTCGGGATAGTTGGCCACGTCGGCCTTGGCTTGCTGCAATTCCGCGCGCGTAAAAGGGATTTCCGCGAAGGCCACCAGGGCTTCGAGGATTTCACCGCGGCGCGGGCCGCTCTTGATCGCGTGCAAATCCTTGCGGGCGATGGCGACCATGCCGCGCAACATCAGCACTTCCAGGCTCAGCAGATAGCTGTTCATGTCCACCAGCCCATACGCGATGCCGCTCTGGAACAGCGCCGTTTCCACGCGGATGGCCTGGTCGCGGTCGCGCAGCAAGATCGCCGTCGTGCCCGCATGCGCATGCTCGAGCGCGGCGATCAGTTGGGCGCTGCAGGCCTGCGGCTGCGTATGCTCGTATTGCAACACTTCGATGTGGGTGGCGCGCGACAGGGCCGACACGCTGGCCTTGTTTTTCAGCACGCCGACAGCCTGCGCCAGCTGCGGACCGTAGCGGTAGGATGCCGTCAGCGGCAGGCGCTGCAAGGCGGGGAATTCCTGCTCGAAGCGCTGGCGCAGGAAGCGGTGGTCGGCGCCCGACCACGTGTAGATGACTTGATCCTTGTCGCCGGCGCCGCAGAAAAATGCGTTGCCGCGGCGTATCAGCATGGTCAGCAATCGGAACGACGCTTCGTTCAAGTCGTGCAATTCATCGGCCACGATGATCTGGAAGGCCGGCAATTGCTGGAGCAGCGGCTCGTCGCCGTCGAGCATGCGCACGAGGTCGTAGGTGGCGTCGAACGGTGCGCGGAACTGGATATCGCCCGTGTCGGCGCCGCGCAAGCCTTCGTATTCGCGCAGCCACAGATAATGCGTGCGCGACATGCCCAGCATTTCCAGATTGTCGTCCAGGGAATTGCTTTCGAAGTCAGGATGTTGAAAATTCAGGCGCGCCTTGGTGCGCAACTGCAATTTCAAGAACTCGGCAATCGCCCCGTTCGTCGTGTTGATTTCCAGCGGATAACGGTGAGCATACTTTTCCGACACCACTTCCAGCGCTTCCCAGGCTACCGGGCGCAGCTCTTCATCGCTGCGCATGGCTGCCACCTGCATGTTTTCCAGCTGCAGCAGCACCTTGGCGGCAAAGGCGTCGAAGGTGTCGACGGTCAGGCGCTTGACGACGCCGAGCGGCACGCCCACTTCCAGCAGACGCTGGCGCAGGGCCACGCGCGCCGCTTCCGTGAAGACCAGGGCCAACATGCGCTCGGGCGCGCGGCCCCGGTGCAGCGCTTCGGCCAGGCGCAGGGCCAGGGTCGTCGTCTTGGCCGCGCCGGCATTGGCGTCGATCAAGACCACTTTCTTTTGCGCCGTCTGGATGGCGACCTGCTCCGGCGTGGGCGTGATGCGTTTGGGAATGAACTGCGGGGCGTTATCTGTACTCAAGGGTATCCTGAAATGATGTCTGTTCTCGGCGCGCTACCAGGCGCAGGTGCGCAGGCCGGCAAAGATGTCGCCCCGTTCGGGCGCATGGAAGGCGCGCATGCGGGGCGAATGCAGGCGCGCTGGCGTGGCGAAGGCGGCGCCGCGCAGCACCTGGTGCTGCATGAAATACGGCGCGGAATATTCGCGCCAGGCGTCCACCGCAAAGCCCGGATACGGTTCGAACGGCGTCGCCGTCCACTCCCACACCTGGCCCCAGTGAAAGCGCGGATGGCCGGACAGCGCAGCATACTCCCATTCCGCCTCGGTCGCCAGGCGGCGCCCCGCCCAGGCGCAGTACGCCTGCGCCTCATACAGGTTGATGTGGCGCACGGCTTCATTCGGCGGCAAGGTCGTGCGCTGGCCGAAACGCATGGTGCGCCACTGCGTTGCTTCGCGCAGCCAGTACAGGGGCGACGAGCGCTCCTGCCGCATCAGCCAGGCGCTGCCGGCCGCGCTCCAGAACTGGCGGTTCTGGTAGCCGCCGTCGGCGACAAAATCGGCAAACTGGGCGTTCGATACGGCGCAGGCATCGATGGAGAACGGCGCCACATAACAGCTGTAAGGCGGCGATTCATTGTCGAAGGCAAACCCGGCCCCGCGCGGCGAGCCCAGTTCGATGCTGCCGCCAGGAAAAGCGATCTCGCCCGCGCCTGGCGGCAAGGCCGGGCTGGCGGCCAGCGATTCCGGTGCTTCCAGACCCAGCCATTGCAAGCCGGCCAGCATTTCTTCGCCGCACAAGTCTTCATGCGCCAAGGCCAGGCGGTACGGCGCCAGGGCACTATCGACATTGGCTTCGCGCGAGAGTTTATCGAGCACCCGGTCGAGTACTTCGCGGCAATACGTTTTCACGGCGCCCGGGCTGGGCAATTCCAGCTTCCAGCGCGCGCGGTGCTCGACCATGTTAGCGTCGAACAAGTCGTCACCGCGCGTCAGCAGGGAGTTATAAATGGCGTCGGCCGGATGGCTGGTAGCGGCTTCGCGCAGGATGAACCACTCGGCAAACCAGGCGATCTGCGCCAGTTGCCACAAGGGCGGAACGAGGCGCGGATGGCGCGGCAAGCCGGCCACCACGTCCAGGCCGGCAGTGACGTAACAGTCGAACAGGGAAAGCGTATTCTGGCGCGCGGCTTGCAGCGACTGGGCCAGTTGCTGCGCGCCGGCATGGCGAAAAGAGGCGTTGATTAAAGTCATGGCCTGATTGTAACGACTTATGCCAAGCTTGCACCAGTCGCCATGGAAACAAGGGGGAAACTATCCCCCTTGCGGCTTACTTGACCAGCAGCTCGCCCTGTAGCGGCGTGACAACGGATTTGGGCATGCTGACGATGAAACTGCTGCCCTTGTCGGCCACGGACTGGATGGCCAGGGTCCCTCCGTGGCGCAGCAGCACGTGCTTGACGATGGCCAGGCCCAGGCCCGTGCCCTGGGTTTCGCGCGAACGGCTCTTGTCGACGCGATAGAAACGCTCCGTCAGGCGCGAGATATGTTCCTGGCTGATGCCGATGCCCGTATCTTGCGCGATGAATTGCGGTCCGGCCGGGCCATCCTGCCAGCGCAGGGTGATGGTGCCACCCGCTGGCGTGTAGCGCACGGCGTTCGACGCCAGGTTGCCGAAGGCGCTGTACAGCTCGTCGTAGCTGCCCAGCACGTCGGGACCCTTGCATTCCATGGTCACTTCATGCTTGCCGGCCGACAGCCCCTTGGCGTCGCGCAAGACTTGCTGCATGAGCTTTTTGACGTCCACGGGCTCGGGGCGCAGCGGGTAGTCGACCGATTCCAGGCGCGACAACGTCAGCATGTCCTCGATCAGATGCTGCATGCGGTGGCCCTGCTCCGTCATCAGCTTGAGGTGGGAGGCGCGCGTGGTGGCGTCCAGGTCCAGCTCGGCGGAAGCGATTTCCAGGAAGCCGACGATGACGGTGAGCGGCGTGCGCAATTCGTGCGAGGCGTTGGCGATGAAGTCACGGCGCATCATTTCAATGCGTTCCGTCTCCGTCACGTCGTGCGTGACGAGGATCTGGCGGCGGTTTTCAAATGGAATGATCTGCACGATCAGCTTGCGGTTGCGGAAAGTGATCGTCAGCGGCTGGTCGTAGCGGCCCAGGATGATGTAATCCATGAACTCGGGGCTGCGGATCAGGTTGGTCACGCGCATGCCCTTGTCGCGCTCGTGCGTGAGGCCCAGGTGCTTCTCGGCAGCCGGGTTGCACCATTCGAGGAACAGCACGTCGTCCATGATGACGACGCCGTCGGGCAACAGGTGCATGGCTTGGCGGAAACGCGCCAGCCATTCCGTCAGCTCGGCCTGGTTTTTCTCGTCGTCGCGGCGCATGCGGTACAGGCGCGCGAAAATGCTGGTCCAGGCGCCCCAGCCGTCGGGCAGCTTGGCGCTTTGCGGATTGTCCAGCCAGTTACTCAGCTGGAACAGATACGACAGCTGCACGAACACCATCATGGCCATCAGCACGAAAGCGATGCCCAGCGCATATGTGGCGCCAAACAGATACCAGACGACGGCCACGCCCAGCAGCGCCAGCACCATGCGCAAGGCGGCCGGTACCCAGAACAGCAATTTCGGATTCATAGAGGCTAGCTTTACTTTTCAGACAACATGTAGCCGACGCTGCGCACCGTCTTGATCAGGCTTTCCGCCTCTTTCAAGGCTTTGCGCAAGCGCAATACGTGGACATCGACCGTGCGTTCCTCGATCACCACATGGTCGCCCCACACCTTGTCAAGCAGCTGGCTGCGCGAAAACACGCGCTCCGGATGGGCCAGCAGGAATTTCAGCAGCTTGTACTCGGCGTGGCCGATATCGATCTTCTGTTCATCCATCATGACGGTGCAGCTGACGGGATCCAGCGCCACGTTGCCGGCGCGCATGGGCGCCTGCGCGTGTTCCGGACTCTTGCGTCGCAAGAGAGCCTTGGCGCGGGCCAGCAGTTCGCGCGGCGAGAACGGCTTGGTGACGTAATCGTCGGCTCCGCTGTTCAGGCCAGCCAGCTTGTCTTCTTCCATGCTCTTGGCGGTGAGCATGATGACGGGGATGGCGGCGAAATTTCGGTCGGCGCGGATGCGCGACAGCAGGCGCAAGCCCGTCTGGTCCGGCAACATCCAGTCCAGCAGGATCAGGTGCGGCGTGCGGTGCTGGATGAATTCCCAGGCATCGGCGACGTTTTGTACGGAACAGCAATTCCAGCCGGATTCGCGCAGCGAATAGGTGACCAGTTCAACGATGGCCGGCTCATCTTCAACAATCAATACCGTGGTTTTATCAGATGCCATAAAGCTTACTCAGGGAGCTCCTCGGAAATGGCGGGAGCAGCCACCTTGGTGTGGCGGATGTCCTTGCCTTCAACCACGTAAATCACGTATTCGGCGATGTTTTTCGCATGGTCGCCGATCCGTTCGATGGCCTTGGCCACCCACAGGGTATCGAGCGCCGCCGAAATCGTGCGCGGGTCTTCCATCATAAAGGTAATCAAGTTGCGCATGATAGACCGAAACTCATGGTCGATGATGGCATCTTGTGCAATTAATTGTAAGGCTTGCTTGCCATCGTTACGCGCGAACGCGTCGAGCGCATCGTGCAGCATGTCGGTGGCCGTGTTGGCGATGCCGCGCACCATCTCGTAATGGTTGACGACGCCGTTGCCGCGCTTGTGCAGATTCTTCGCCACGCGGGCGATTTTGGTCGCCTCGTCGCCTACGCGCTCGAGGTCGGTGATCACCTTGATGGTGGCCATGATGGTGCGCAAGTCGTTGGCGGCCGGCTGGCGGCGCACGATCAAATGGCTGCACGCATCGTCCAGCGACACTTCGAGCTGGTTGACGACGTCGTCTTCGCGCATCACGCGGTCGGCGCGCTCGGCATTGCCGATGCGGAAGCACGTCATCGCATCGAGGAACTGGGTTTCAACGATGCCGCCCATCAGGAGCACTTTCGAGCGGATCGCTTCGAGTTCGTTGTCGTATTGCTTGGATGAATGTTCGCCTATCATGCCGTCTCTCCGTATTCAGTTGTCTTGTATGTATAGCTATGCGGGATGGATCAGCCAAAGCGGCCCGTGATGTAATCCTGCGTTTCCTTGCGGGCCGGATTCATGAAGATCTGGTCCGTTTCGCCGAATTCCACCAGCTCGCCCAAATACATATAGGCCGTGTAGTCGGAGCAGCGCGCCGCCTGCTGCATATTGTGCGTCACGATGGCGATCGTGTAATCCTGTTTCAGTTCGCTGATCAGCTCTTCCACTTTCGAGGTCGAGATCGGATCCAGCGCCGAGGTCGGCTCGTCGAGCAGCAAGACGTCCGGCTTGACGGCCACGCCGCGCGCGATGCACAAACGCTGCTGCTGGCCGCCCGACAGCGACAGGCCGCTCTTCGACAGTTTATCCTTGACCTCGCCCCACAGCGCGGCCTTTTTCAGGGCCCACTCGACGCGCTCGTCCATTTCGCCCTTCGACAGGTCTTCATACAGGCGCACGCCGAAGGCGATGTTGTCGTACACGGACATGGGGAACGGCGTCGGCTTCTGGAACACCATGCCGACCTTGGCGCGCAGCATGTTGACGTCCTGGTCCGCGTCAAGCACGTTGCGGCCGCGGTACAGGATCGAGCCTTCCGCGCGCTGGCCCGGATACAGGTCGTACATGCGGTTCAGGGTGCGCAGCAGGGTCGACTTGCCGCAACCGGACGGGCCGATGAAAGCCGTAACCTTTTTCTCGTGGATGTCCAGGTTGACGTTATGCAAGCTTTGCGTTTTGCCGTAAAAAAAGTTCAGGCCCGAAATCTCGATGGTTTTTTTCTTTGGTGCCAGGTCTTGTGCTGGATTCATTTGCGTATTCATAGGGGTTCGCTTCGCTCGGTATCTGTTTAATTAGGGACTTTTTGGCTGAACACGGTGCGCGACAGGATATTCAAGGCCAGCACGCTGAAGGTGATCAGCAGTGCACCGCCCCAGGCCAGCGAGCGCCAGTTGTCGTACGGGCTCATCGCAAACGATGCGATGACGGACGGCAAGTTGGCCATCGGCGCATTCATGTTGAAGCTCTGGAACTGGTTATTCAGGGCCGTGAACAGCAGCGGCGCCGTTTCGCCGGCGATGCGGGCCAGGGCCAGCAGAACACCGGTGATCACGCCCGCCTTGACGGCGCGCAAGCGCACCAGGGTGGCAACTTTCCAGCGCGGCGCGCCGAGGGCAAACGCGGCTTCCAGCAGGCTGTTCGGTACCAGGCGCAGCATATTGTCCGTCGTGCGCACCACTACCGGCACGGCGATCAGCGACAGCGCGATGGCGCCGGCGTAACCGGAGAAGTGTTTGACGTGCGCCACGTACAGCGCATACACGAACAGGCCGATGACGATCGATGGCGCCGACAGCATGATGTCCGTCACAAAACGCGTCACTTGCGCCAGCTTGTTTTCTTCGCCGTATTCGGCCAGGTAGATGCCGGCCAGGATGCCGATCGGCGTGCTGACGACAGTCGCCAGGCCCACCATCAGGGCGCTGCCGACGATGGCATTGATCAAGCCGCCGCCTTCGCTGCCTGGAGCCGGCGTGGTTTGCGTGAACAGGTCGATGGACAGCGCGCCGAAACCCTTGATCACCAGGGTGAACAGGATCCACACCAGCACGGCCAGGCCCAGGGCCATGGCCGCCACCGACAGGGCGATGCCGATGCGGTGCATCAGCAAACGCTTGCGGTAGACGGGATTCATGGCCGGCTTGGCCGGAACGTCGTGGGGGCTAACTTGGCTGAGTTGGCTCATTTCGTGCCTTCCTTGCGGGACATGCCAGCCAGCATCAGCTTGGCGGCGGATAAGACGATAAAGGTGATGACAAACAGGATCAGCGCCAGCGAGAACAGCGAAGCGACGTGCAGCTCGGATTGCGCTTCGCCGAATTCATTCGCCAGCAAGGAGGTGATGCTGTTACCGGCGGCAAACAGCGACCACGACAGCTTGTTGGCATTGCCGATGACGAAGGTGACGGCCATGGTTTCGCCCAGCGCACGGCCCAGGCCCAGCATGACGCCGCCAACGACGCCGGTCTTGGTGTATGGCAAGACGATCTTGCGCACCACTTCCCAGCGCGTGCAGCCCAGGCCGTATGCGGATTCTTTCAGCACGGCAGGGACGATTTCAAACACGTCGCGCATCACGGAAGCGATGAAAGGGATGATCATGATGGCCAGTACCAGGCCGGCCGTCAGCAAGCCGATGCCCATCATGGGGCCGCTGAACAGCTGGCCGATGATGGGCACGTTACCCAAGGTGGCTTTCAGGATGGGCTGGACGTGGTCGGCAAACAGGGGCGCAAACACGAACAGGCCCCAGATACCGTAGATGATCGAAGGCACGCCGGCCAGCAGCTCGACAGCCGTGCCCAGCGGGCGACGCAGCCAGGCCGGGCAGATTTCCGTGAGGAACAGGGCGATGCCGAAGCTGACGGGAAAGGCGATCAGCAGGGCGATAACGGAGGTCACCAGGGTGCCGATGATGGGGATCAGGGCGCCGTACTGGTCATTGACGGGATCCCATTCCGCGGACACGATGAAATGCAGGCCGAAGGTCTTGAAGGCCGGTATCGATTCCATGATCAGCGAAATGATGATGCCGACCAGGACGATCAGCACCGACAGGGCGAACAGCATCGTCACCTTGTGGAACATGAAATCCTGGAAGCGCTGCTTGCGCATGGTGGAAAGCATTTGCGCGTGACTGATGGAATCGGTCATGGTGCCGCCTGGCATGGGGATCGTGGAAGAGGTAGATTGTGCGCTCATATTGTGCCAGATGTGGGTGGTACTGCCGGTATTGCTGTTTTGAACTCTTGTTTTATCTTGCTTTTTTAGCCAGGACCGTCTGCAAGGGCTTGCGGGCGGTCCTGGCTAACTCCCTGCCCCGCCGTGCTGCTGGCGGGGACAAGGATGGGTACTTATCTGGTCAAGCTATCAAATTAATAGATCGCTTTGCCCGATGCATCTTTCAAATTGGCTTTCCACGACTCTTGCACCAGTTTCACGACCGATGCCGGCATCGGCACGTAGTCCAGTTCAACGGCAGCGGCGCCGCCGTTCTTGTAGGCCCAGTCGAAGAATTTCAGGACTTCTTTGGCCTTGGCTGCGTCAGCCTGAACTTTGTGCATCAGGATGAACGACACGCCGGTGATAGGCCAGCTGTTCTTGCCAGCCTGGTCGGTCAGGACCACGCCGAAGCCTGGGGTTTGCGTCCAAGGTGCCGAAGCGGCTGCTGCCTTGAAGTTTTCGTCGTCAGGCTGCAGGAAGTTGCCGTCCTTGTTTTGCAGCTGGGTGTGCGACATCTTGTTTTTCTTGGCGTAAGCCCACTCGACGTAGCCGATCGAACCCTTGATACGCTGCACGTTGGCGGCGACGCCTTCGTTACCCTTGCCGCCCACGCCCACGGCCCATTTCACAGCCGAGCCAGCGCCGATTTTCGATTTGAATTCCGGGTTGGTTTTCGACAGGAAGTCGGTGAACAGGAAGGACGTGCCCGAACCGTCGGCGCGGTGCACCACGGTGATTTCCGTGTCCGGCAGCTTGACGCCACTGTTCAGTGCGGCGATTTCAGGCGCGCTCCACTTGGTGATCTTGCCCAGGTAGATGTCGCCAACGACTTTACCCGTCATTTTCAGCTGGCCTGGGGTTACGCCGTCCAGGTTGACGATGGTGACCACGCCGCCCATGATGGCAGGGAACTGCATCAGGCCCGCTTCTTCCAGCTCTTCCGCCTTCAAAGGCATGTCGGAGGCGCCGAATTCAACAGTCTTGGCCTTGATTTGCTTGATGCCAGCGCCGGAACCGACGGACTGGTAGTTCAGGCCGTTGCCCGTATTGGCTTTGTACGTCTCGGCCCATTTGGCGTAGATCGGGTACGGGAAGGTTGCGCCAGCACCTGTCATATCTGCCGCCATGACGGAAGCGGAAGAAAATGCCATCGCTGCCGAAGCACCCACGACGATAAATTTGAACATTTGCTTCATTTGCATATCAAGTCCTCAGGGTTGTTAGGGCTCAAAGTCCCGGTTGAATGCTGCGCAGTCTAGCAAGCGAATATGACAGCTTTATGACATGGGTAAAAAATCCTGAAATAATTGCCTACGCCCCGAGGGTGGCCATTTTCGGCATGAAAAATGACAGGACGGGCGACGCTTTATGACAGCTTATGTCACGCTTACGTCATATTTCATGATTACACTCACAACGCGTCATACATGATGAAATACGGATGAAATACGGCTAGAATTAACTATCTGCAAAGACAAAAGAATATGAAACCTGAACTGCACACGGAAGTGACCAAATCGGGCATCCTGCTTGACCGCGAGCTGTCGCAACTGACTTTCAACCGGCGCGTGATGGCCCAGGCGGAAGACCCGAACATTCCGCTGCTCGAGCGCCTGCGCTACCTGTGCATCGTCAGCAGTAACATGGATGAGTTTTTCGAGGTGCGCGTGGCCAGCCTGCTGGCGGCCGGCAGCATCGGCGGTTCGCTGGCCGGCCACCCTGCCCTGGCGGCCAACCTGGAGCGCATCGGCAAGGAGTGCCATGCGCTGGTGGAACGCCAGTACGAGATATTAAATAGCGACGTCTTGCCGGCCCTGCGCGAAGCGGGCGTGCATTTGCTGCGCGACAGCGACCGCAACGAAGCGCAGCGCGCGTGGGTCAAGCAATACTTCGACCGCGAAGTGCGCCCCCTGCTGACACCGATCGGCCTCGACCCGGCCCACCCGTTCCCGCAAGTGGTGAATAAAAGCCTCAATTTCATCGTCTCGCTGAGCGGCAAGGATGCGTTCGGCCGCGGCACGGCGATCGCCATCGTCAAGGCGCCACGCGTCTTGCCGCGCGTCATCAAGCTGCCGGACGAGATTTCGGGCGACGGCGTGTCCTTCTGTTTATTGTCGTCCGTCATCCATGCGCACATTTCCGACTTGTTCGCCGGGCGCGAAGTGATCGCCTATTCGCAATTCCGCGTCACGCGCGACAGCGACCTGTGGGTCGATGAGGATGAAGTCAAGAATCTGCGCCAGGCCCTGAAAGGCGAGCTGGTGGGACGCCAGTTCGGCACCTCGGTGCGCCTGGAAGTGGCGCGCAATTGTCCGCCGGAACTGTCGCAGTTCCTGCTCGACCAGTTCAGCCTGGATCAAAGCCGGCTGTACCGCGTCAACGGCCCCGTGAACCTGGTGCGCCTGTCGGAAATGATCGACCACGTCAAGCAACCGGAGCTGCGCTTCCCGCCGTTCTTCCCCGGCCTCGCGCATAAAGCCATCGGCAACGACATCTTTGCCGCGCTGACCAGGCACGACATCCTGCTGCACCACCCGTACCAGTCGTTCCAGACGGTGATCGACTTCATCCGCAGCGCCGCCTATGATCCGTCCGTCGTCGCCATCAAGCAGACGATCTACCGCACGGGCATGAATTCGGACTTGATGGAATCCTTGATCACGGCGGCGAAGATGGGCAAGGAAGTGACCGTCATCGTGGAATTGATGGCGCGTTTCGACGAGGAAGCCAATATCAACTGGGCCGACAAGCTCGAACAAGCCGGTGCGCAAGTCGTGTACGGCGTCGTGGGATTGAAAACCCATGCCAAGGTAGCGCTCGTCATCCGCCGCGAGGAAGGCGCACTGCGCTTCTACGCCCACTTGGGCACCGGCAACTATCACCCCACGACCACCAAGCTGTACACGGATTTTGGCTTGCTGACGGCCAACCAGGACCTGGCCGTGGAGGTCAATGAAGTCTTCATCCACCTGACCAGCCTGACCAAGCCGCACAACCTGAACCATTTGTGGCTGGCGCCGTTCGGCCTGCAAAGCGAGATCATCAAGGCCATCCGCAACGAGGCGAAGATCGCCCGCTCGGGCCGGCGCGGGCGCATCATCGTGAAAGTCAACGCGCTGGTCGACGAATCCGTGATCCGCGCCCTGTATGCGGCCTCGACCGATGGCGTGAAGATCGACCTGATCGTGCGCGGCGCCTGCACCCTGAAGCCGGGCGTGCCGGGCCTGTCGGAAAATATCAAGGTGCGCTCCGTGATCGGCCGTTTCCTCGAACACAGCCGCATCTACTACTTCCGCAACGACCTGGCGCACGATGTCTACCTGGCCAGCGCCGACTGGATGAGCCGCAACCTGTTCCGCCGGGTGGAAGTGGCTTTCCCGGTACTTGACCGGGCGCTGAAACGGCGCGTGATCGCCGAGGGCCTGAACCCGTATTTGAAGGATAATACAAATGCATGGGAACTGGAGCCGACAGGCCATTACGCGCGCCGCAAGCCGCGCGGCAAGCAAACGCCGTTCAGCGCCCAGCAATATTTGATGCATACACTGGGCACGCCGGGCGCGGAGGTCGGCGAATAGGCAATTCTACACAGAGGAGTACAGCATGGATCTCATCTTGTGGCGACACGCAGAAGCCGAGCCGGGCGTCCCCGACCTCGAACGCGCCCTGACCGTCAAAGGCCAGAAACAGGCGCGACGCATGGGCGAATGGCTCGCTTCGCAACTACCGGAAAATTGCCGTATCCTCGTCAGCCCCGCCCTGCGCACCCTGCAAACGGCGGAAGCGCTGGGGCGCAAGTTCAAGCTGATGCCAGAACTGGCGCCCGGCGCCGAGGCGGAAGACATCCTCAAGGCGGCCAACTGGCCAGGCGGCAAGGAAACCGTGCTCATCGTAGGCCACCAGCCCACGCTGGGCCAGGCGGCCGCCCTGCTATTGACGGGCGAGGAGCAGGAATGGGAAATGCGCAAGGCCAGCGCGTGGTGGTTTTCCCAACGTGAGCCGGGCGACCCGATCAGCGTCTACTTAAAAGCCGTGATGGCGCATGACCTTGTGGTGAAATAAGGGAAATGCGCAAAAAGTGCGCTGGGACAAATACTGGCAGAAATTACAACACGGCAGCCTTGTAAAGCGCTGCCGATCTGCTAGAGTTTAATTGCATCAACTACGTGCTGGAGCACCGCTCTGGCACATTGAGCAACCCAGCGGACAGCCGTCCAACGGCGGCTGAAAGACCATGTTAACCTTCCTCGTTTTTCTCTTCATCGCCATCTTCGCCGCCATCATCGGCTTCGTCGCCTTTGAACTGGTCGAAGAAATGCGCGGCAGTCACCACAAACTGATGGACCGCTACCACGAGTAGTGTTCACCTCGGCAATATCGCATGGCGCCAGCGACGGCATATCCCCGTCCCTCGCGCCATCCTTGTATTTACACTCCCGCCTTACACTCCCGTTTTGAACTTCGTATAGATGCGCGTCATCAAACGGCGAATATCGGCCGTGGTCGCTTCCGGCGCGGCCATGCGCTGCTTGTCGGCGTCCGACAGGAAGATGGCCTTGTTCTCGCCGATATCCTTGCGCACATACTTGATGCTGGCCGGATTCGGATTCGCGTAAAACACCTTGTTGCTCAGGCTGGCATGCACTTGCGGGCGCAAAATGTAGTTGATGAACAGGTGCGCATTGGTCGGGTGCGGCGCGTCGGCCGGGATGGCCATGGTATCGAACATCAGGGCCGCCGTCTTCGGCACCAGCACCTGGATCACATTGCCGTTCTTCGCATCGATGGCGCGCTGGCGGGCGATATTGATGTCGCCCGACCAGCCCAGCGCCACGCAGACGGAACCGTTGGCCATGTCATTGATGTAGCCGGACGAACTGAACAGGGTCACGTAGGGACGGATCGCCTGCAGTACCTTGCCCGCTTCCTGGTAATCGGCAGCCATTTTCGAGTAGGCGGGCTTGCCCAGGTACTGCAGGGCGGCCGGCAGCACTTCCGACGGCGAGTCGAGGAAGGACACGCCGCACGATTTCAGCTTGGCCGCATATTTCGGGTCGAAGATCAGGTCCCACGCGTTGTCGGGCATGGCCATGCCGCCCAGCGCGGCCTTGACCTTGTTGACGTTGATGCCCACCGTCGTGTAGCCCCACAGCCAGTCGACCAGGTAATCGTTGTTCGGGTCGATCTTCGACAGCTTGGCTTGCAGGTTCGGGTCCAGGTTGCCCAGGTTCGTCAGCTTGCTCTTGTCGAGTTTGCGCAGCAGGCCCGCATCGATCTGCAGGCGCGCCCACTGGGCCGTCGGCACGACGATGTCGTAACCGGACTTGCCCGCCACCAGTTTCGCATTGAGGATTTCGTTATTGTCGAAAACGTCGTAGCGCACCTTGATGCCCGTTTCCTTTTCAAAATTCTTGATCGTATCGTCGCCGATATAGTCGGACCAGTTATAGATGTTCAGGACTTTCTCTTCCTGAGCCTGAGCTTGCGTAGACAAGGCCAGTGCGGCCGCCGCCAAGGCCAGTCCCACTCCAATGCGCCGCCCTGCTTGCCATGTGTTTGCCATCGTACCGCCTCCGGAATTAGTCAGAAAATAGTGACGATGATAGCAAGAAGGGCGGCATCAGGTCTAGCCTGATACCGCCCTGCTTTCACCGCTGGGGTCAGACCCTCAACACCGCCAACGCAAAATTCAGCGCTGACAATGACGGGGGTCTGACCCCGGCCTTTGCGACATTACACCTTGTCCAGCCCCACCTGCGCGCCCGTAAACACCAGGTTGCCGTTCTGGGCGTCGATGCGGATCTCGTCTTTCGGGCCAAACTTGCCTTCCAGGATCAGCTTCGACAGCGGATTTTCGATCTGCTGCTGGATCGCCCGTTTCAAGGGACGGGCGCCATACACCGGGTCGTAGCCCGCTTCGGCGATTTGCTGCAAGGCCGCGTCCGTCAAGCTCAGCTGCATATCCATGCGCGCCAGGCGTTCTTCGAGAATTTTCAGCTGGATCTTCGCGATCGCACCGATGTTTTTCTCGTCGAGGCCGTGGAACACGACGATTTCGTCGATGCGATTGACGAACTCGGGACGGAAGTGCGAGCGTACCTCGGCCATCACGGCCAGCTTCACGACACCGGGATCATCGCTATCCATGGCCTGGATTTTATGCGAACCCAGGTTCGAGGTCATGATGATGACGGTATTCTTGAAGTCCACCGTGCGGCCCTGGCCGTCCGTCATGCGTCCATCGTCGAGCACTTGCAGCAGCACGTTGAAGACGTCGGCATGCGCCTTTTCCACTTCGTCGAGCAGGATCACGCTGTACGGCTTGCGGCGCACGGCTTCCGTCAGGTAGCCGCCCTCGTCGTAGCCCACGTAGCCCGGTGGCGCGCCGATCAATCGGGCCACGGAATGCTTCTCCATGAACTCGCTCATGTCGATGCGTATCATCGATTCTTCCGTATCGAACAGGAAAGTGGCCAGCGCCTTGCTCAATTCCGTCTTGCCGACGCCCGTCGGTCCCAGGAACATGAAGGAACCATATGGACGGTTCGGGTCGCTCAAGCCGGCGCGCGAGCGGCGGATGGCGTCCGCCACGGCCGTGATCGCTTCATCCTGGCCCACGACGCGCTCGTGCAGCTTCTCTTCGATGTGCAGCAACTTGTCGCGCTCGCCCTGCATCATGCGCGACACGGGGATGCCCGTCGCGCGCGACACCACTTCGGCGATTTCCTCGGCGCCCACTTCCGTGCGCAGCAGCTTCGGCTGATCCGGGTCGAGTTTCGGGATGCCGCTGTCTGCCTGCTTGAGCTGGGCTTCCAGCTGCGGCAGCTTGCCGTACTGCAGCTCCGACACTTTCTGCCAGTTGCTCTCGCGCGTGGCCTGCTCCATCTGCAGCTTGACTTGCTCGATCTCTTCCTTGATGTGCGTACTGCCTTGCACCACGGCTTTTTCCGCCTTCAGGATTTCTTCGAAGTCATTGTATTCGCGCTGCAGCTTGACGATCTCTTCCTCGATCAGGCCCAGGCGGCGCAACGATGCCTCGTCTTTTTCCTTCTTGACGGCTTCGCGCTCGATTTTCAGCTGGATCAAGCGGCGTTCCAGCTTGTCCATCACTTCCGGCTTCGAGTCGATCTCGATCTTGATCTTCGCCGCCGCTTCATCGATCAGGTCGATCGCCTTGTCCGGCAAAAAACGGTCCGTGATGTAGCGGTGCGACAGCTCGGCGGCGGCGATGATGGCCGCGTCCGTGATTTCCACCTTGTGGTGCAGCGCGTATTTATCCTGCAAGCCGCGCAGGATGGCGATCGTCGCCTCCACGGTCGGCTCGTCGACGAGCACTTTCTGGAAGCGGCGCTCCAGCGCGGCATCCTTCTCGATGTACTTGCGGTACTCGTCGAGCGTGGTGGCGCCCACGCAGTGCAGCTCGCCGCGCGCCAGCGCAGGTTTGAGCATATTGCCCGCGTCCATCGCGCCGTCGGCCTTGCCCGCGCCCACCATGGTGTGCATCTCGTCGATGAAGACGATGGTTTGCCCTTCATCCATGGCCAGTTCCTTCAGCACGGACTTCAGGCGCTCTTCGAACTCGCCGCGGAACTTGGCACCGGCAACCAGGGCGGCCATATCCAGCGCCAGCACGCGCTTGCCTTTCAGGGACTCGGGCACTTCGCCATTGACGATGCGCTGCGCCAGGCCTTCGACGATGGCCGTCTTGCCCACGCCCGGTTCGCCGATCAGCACGGGATTGTTCTTGCTGCGGCGCTGCAGGATCTGGATGGTGCGGCGGATTTCATCGTCGCGGCCGATGACAGGGTCGAGCTTGCCCTTGCGCGCCCGCTCCGTCAGGTCCAGGGTGTATTTTTTCAGGGCTTCGCGCTGGCCTTCGGCTTCTTGCGAGTCGACCTTGTTGCCGCCGCGCACAGCCTCGATGGCCGCTTCCAGGGCCTTGCGGGTCAGGCCGTTTTCACGCGCCAGCTTGCCGCAGTCGGACTTGTCCTCCGTCATGGCCAGCAAGACCATTTCGCTGGAGACGAACTGGTCGCCCGCCTTTTGCGCTTCCTTGTCGGCCAGGTTCAGCAAGGCCACGAATTCGCGGCTGACCTGCACGTCGCCGCCCGTGCCCGACACTTTCGGCAAGCGTTCGAGGGACGCGCCCAGGGCCTTGGACAGGCCGCCCACATTGACGCCGGCACGCTGCAACAGCGAGCGGGCGCCGCCGTCGTCCTGGTTCAACAGGGCCGTCAGCAAATGGACTGGTTCGATATAGGGATTGTCGTTGCCCACGGCCAAGCTTTGCGCATCGGCCAGGGCTTCCTGTAATTTGGTAGTGAGTTTGTCTTGTCGCATGAAAAGCGCTCCCGGTTAATTAGTTGTTAACCAAATTGGGGTGAGGCAGTACTTTTCAAGCATACACAAAGCAGAAAACCGATGCTTTCGGGCAAAAGCTAGGGTGCGGGGCGCGTACGATTCAGATGGCGCTTGCTTTTACGGCCCACTTGTCCAGCGCCGTCTCATCGCTGTCGCGCGCATCAACCCAGCGCGCCCCTTCGGGCGTGTCTTCCTTCTTCCAGAATGGCGCTTCCGTCTTCAGGTAGTCGATGATGAACTCGCAGGCGGCAAACGCCTCGCCCCGGTGTGCGGACGAGACCGCCACCAGCACGATCTGCTCCTGTGGCAGCAGCGGCCCCACGCGGTGGATCACCAGCGCACCGGACAGGGGCCAGCGTTCCCGCGCCTGCTCGACGATGGCGACGATGGACTTTTCCGTCATGCCCGGATAGTGTTCGAGCTCCATGGCGGCCACGTCCAGCCCTTCGTTCATGTCGCGCACCGTGCCGACAAAGCCGACGACGGCGCCCACCTTGGGGTTGCCTGCACGCAATTGTGCGATTTCTTGACTCAAGTCAAAATCGGCTTGCTGGATGCGGACGCTGGTACTCATTTGGCATGGCCTCCAATGCGACGCAGCAAGGTTTCGATGCGGCTGGCCGTGCGCGCATCGGTGGCGGCGGCAATCGCGCACAGTTGCATCAGCTGCGACGCTTGCGTGAGCGGCTTCTGGCCTGATTTGAGCGACGATTGCAGCACTTCCACCTGCATTTTCAGGCGGTCGCGGGCAAATTCGGCGCCGCTATCGACACCGGCGACGATTTCCAGTCGTAATACTTCCTCAAGCAAGCGCTCCTGATTCGATTGCAATTGCTGCACGTAGGCGGCGCTGCCTTCGCCCAGCGCGGCCTGGGCGGCGGCAAAGCGCTGCTGCAGACCGCGTTCGTACTGGGCGTCGAGTGGCGGCAAGGCGCTCCAGCGCTCGCTCCACGCTTGCGCGTCGATGGCGGCACCGGCGTCAAGCAGCGCCGCTTCCAGCGATTGCACCAGGCGCAGCTTGTCGCGCAGGGCATTGGCTTGCGCCGCACCGGCCCGTTCGGCGATGGCGTCCGCCTGCGCTTGCACGCCAGCCACGGCCGCCTGGTAGCGCTGCTCGATCTTCGCTTCGCTGGCGCGCGGCACGGGGCCCGTGGCGTTCCAGGCGGCGCGCGTGTCGCGCAGCAAGTGGTTGATGAAGGCGGAGCGGCTCTTGTCGTCACCCTCGGGCACGACGGCCGTTTCCAGCGCGGCGCACAGCGCTTCGCGCGCATGCAGGTGTTCGCGGCGTTCGTGGTCGGCCGCGTGGGCCGTTTCCTTGCGTCTGGCGAAGATGTCGTCGCAGGCGGCGCGGAAACGCTGCCACAGCGCCTGCTCCGCGCGGCGCTCCAGCGGCAGGGCTTTCGCCAGTTCCTGCCATTTATCCTGCAAGGCTTTCAGCATGTCGACCGTGTTGCGCTCGGATGGCTTGAGCAAGCCCACTTCGACGATCAATTGTTCGCGGCGCGCCGTCTCGATCTGGCGCTGGGTATCGAGCGGCTTCGACAGGGCGTCCAGCGCGGCGCCGAACTCCGTATCCAGGCGTTTCTTTTCCTTGCGATCGATGGTGCCCAGGCGCGTCCACGCCTGGCGCAAGCGCTGCGAGGCGGAAGCGACGTGTTTCCAGTCGGTACTCTCTTCGGCCGCCAGGGCCGCCGTTTCCGCGATCAGTTCCTGGGCCTTGGCCGCATTGCCGTGGCGCTCTTCGGCCAGTTGCTTGAAATGCTGGGCGGCCGGCGCATACGCCACGCTGCAGGCCGCGTCGAAACGCTCCCACAGGGACTTCGGCGCGGGGCCGGACAAGGTGTCGAGCGACTTCCAGCGCTCGCGCAGGCTGCCCACTTTCTTGGCCAGCTCGGCCATTGGGAGTTGCTGCGCCGGCAATTCCTCGCCCGCCTTGACCAGTTCCTCGCGCGAGACGTTGCCGCCCCAGCGCGCCCAGTCGGCCAGGCGCTTGAATTCGCCGCGCACATGGGCCAGGCGGTCCGCTTGCGCTGGCGTCAGACGGCCGTGCTTGGTGTCGCGCAAGGTCTTGTCGTGCTCGGAAGCCACGTGCAACAAACCATCCTGCAGGGCCGCTTCCATGGCGTCAAGCACCTTGAAGAATTGCTCCGTCGCTTCTTTCGACACGGGCGCGTGCTCCTGGCGCGGCTTGCGCAGCACAGGTACAGGCTCGGCATGGGCCGATGCGGACTCTGGCGCCGCCGCCTGCACGGGCGCCGGCGCGCTGGCCAGCAGGGCCGCGAATTGCTGCTGCAGGCTGTCGGACAACGGCGATTCGGGCAGGCGCGGCAGGGCTTGCCACGCGCGTTTCAAGGTGTCCGCGTCGAGCGTGGCGGCGTCCTGCGTCTGCCATTCGGCCAGCGCGGCCTGGCACGCGTCGAACACGGCCTGGTGTTGCTGCAGCGCCTGCAGGGCGGACTGCGCCTGCTCGCGCGCCTGGCTGAAATCGCTTTCCAGGTGTTTCGGCAAGGAAGCGCGCTCAGGCGATTGCGCATGCCGCGCATGGTCGGCATCGAGGCGGGCCAGCGCCTGCGCCAGCTCGTCGGCGGACTGGCCATTGCTGGCCAGCGCGCGCATGGCACCCACGGCGTCGATCACGGCGCGCTGCAGCAGCACTTGCGCTTCCAGGCGGGCGGCCAGCGCGGCGCGCGCGGCGGCAAACGCCGTCGCCAGTTCCGGCGTAGCCTTGATGACCTGCCATTGGCGGTCCAGCTCGGCTACCTGGTTCGGGCTCAGCTTTTCATCGTTCAACAGGCGCTGGGCCGTGTCGATGCTGGCCTGGGCGCGTTGCATCTCGGCCGCCTGGTGGCGGATCAGGTCGATGCGGCCCTGCATCAGCTTGGCCACGCGGCGGTCCGTGTTGCGCATGGCGTGGTGGACTTTTTCCAGCAAAGGCAAGGCATGGACGTGTTCGGCCGCGATCAGACGGGCATCGGCAAATTCGCTGGACAGGATGAAATCGGCAGCTGCGGCTTCGTCGCCGGCCACGGCATGGGCACGCGCAACCTGTTCAGCGCGGCGCGATGCGCTCTGCGCCGAGGCGGCGGCCTGTTCTGCCACGACAGGATCGGGTGCGGCAGTCTTGCTGGCAGAACGCTTGAAGAGAAATTCGAACATGACGGGTTTCGCGTGGATCAAAACCACCATCATAACAAAGCCCCGGGTATTGCATCGGACAGGACTGAACAAGTTATCAAATGAATAAAGCGAATCTTTCCCTATATCTTTTCCCTATGACGGCGCGCCAGTCACCATCATAAAAACGCCTCCGGCAGATAGCGCCTGGCGGGGTGTGCGCTTGCTACCCATTCAAGCCTGCGCACGCAGCGGCTGTGGCGGCACGGGCGGCGTGAAAGCGGCGCCATCCACTGCCGTTTCAGCGCTGCCGCCGGCTGCCTGCAAGGGCGCTGGCAAGGGCGCTGGCAAAACAAAGGGCAGCACTTGCGCCTTGCCACGGCGCGCTTCCTGCGCGCGCGCATCGTGGGCGAGGAACTGGTAGGCGATGGCAAACCACGCTTCGCCGACGATGACCTTGCGCGCCAGCGCGAACAGCTCGCGCTCTTCCTTTTCCAGGCGCTGCAGCAAGGCCGCGCAAAAGGCGTCGATGGCGGCGCACAGCTGCCCGGCCTGCAATTCGGAATGGTCGATGGCGGCGCCCGCGCGCTGCTGCACCACGTTGATGCTTTCCAGCGCCGCATGGTTCAAGCCATTGAGCTCATTGAGCAAGCCGTCGGCATGCGGTGCGGCCTGGCGGATGGCGGGGATCAGATACATCTCCACCTTGCGCCAGTAGCCCCCCTGGTACAGCCGGTTCAGCCAGTCGCCCGCATATTGCAGTTGCGCCAGGCTGAGCTGACTCTGATGGCGCAACTGCACATGCATGTACTTCTGAAAAGCCAGCAAGCTCAAGCGGATGCTGGCCTGTTCCACCGACAGGGAAACCAATATATATGTTGCCGTAAGCATGCACTCACTCCCGAAAATGCGCTGGATGTCTCATCCTGGAAGTGAAAGTGTAAAGACTACCGACAGGGGTGGGCTTGATCCTGCACAAACCCGCGGCGGGCCAGCCGCGCTTTCTTTTACGGCGTGCGCAAGCCGATATGCAGGTTCACGACGCCAGGCTCTTCCGACGGCGTGACTTCGCCGCCAAAGCTTTTCACCAGCCGCTGCATGCCCTTGTTGCGCGCCATGGCCTCGCCCACCAGCGCCTCCGTGCCGCGGCTGCGGAAATAATCGACGAGCTTTTCAAACAGGATATGCCCCAGCCCCTTGCCCTTCAGGGCCGAGCGCACGGCGATGGCGAAATCGGCGTGAATGTTATCCGGGTCGGCCACGGCGCGCACCACGCCCAGGGTTTCCGGCTTGCCGTCCGGGCCCGTGTGCGTGGCGATGAAGGCCATGGCGCGGTCGTAATCGATCTGCGTCAGGCGCGCCAGCTGCGACACGGGCAGCTCGCGCATGGACGTGAAAAAGCGCAGGCGCACGTCGTCCGGGTCCAGCGCGTGGAACAGGTCCATGTGCTGCGGCGCGTCTTCCGGACGGATGGGGCGCAGCAGAATCGGCTGGTCCATCCACGTCACCTGCTCTTCCAGTTCCTGCGGGTACGGGCGGATGGCCAGGCGGTCGCGCTGCTGGCCCGGCTGCAAACGGATGCGCGCGTCGAGGGCGATCACGCCGTCCGCGTCGGCCACCAGCGGGTTGATGTCGAGTTCGGCCAGCTCGCCGATGTCGGCCACCAGTTCGGCCACCTGGATCAGGGTGTAGCAGATGGCGTCGATGTCGGCCGGCGGCTGGTTGCGGTAACCGGCCAGCAGTTTCGACACGCGCGTGCGCGCCAGCATGTCGCGCGCCAGTACCATGTTCAGCGGCGGCAGGCCGATGGCGTGATCGGCCGTCACCTCCACGGCGATGCCGCCCTGCCCCACCAATATGACGGGGCCAAAGGCGGCGTCCGTCGTCACGCCGACGATCAATTCATGCGATTGCGGCCGGCGCGCCATCTGCTGCACGGTAAAACCGTCGATCAGCGCGTCGGGACGCATGCGCCGCACGCGCTTGAGCATGGCGGCGGCGGCCGTGCGCAGGATGTCGGGCGTGTCGAGGTCAAGCGCCACGCCGCCCACGTCGGATTTGTGGGCGATGTCGGGCGAATGAATTTTCAGCGCGACGGGATAGCCGATGTCCGCCGCCACGGCCAGCGCTTCTTCCACGTCGGCCGCCATGCGCGTGGTGGCGACGGGAATGCCGTAGGCGGCCAAAATCTCTTTCGAGCGGCATTCGCCGAGCACCGTCTGGCCGGCCGCCAGCGCGGCGGCGACGATTTCGCGCACCCTGGCGCGGCGCGGCGTGGCCGACATGGGCAGCTGCGCCGGCACCTGCATCAGGGTTTCCTGGTTGCGCCGGTACTGCACGATCTGCATGAAACCATGCACGGCCTTTTCCGGCGTGTCGTAGGTGGGAATCCCGGCCCGGTTGAAGACCTGGCGCGCGGGCGCCACGGTGGTGCCGCCCAAGAGGCACGACAGCACCGTGCGCGAGGTCGCCTTGATCAGCGGCGTGACGGCTTCGGCGATGTCGATCGACGACACCATGGCCGTGGGCGCATGCAGCAGCAGCAAGGCGTCCGCCTGCGGCTCGTCGAGCAAGGGCTTGATGGCGTCGGCATAGCGCTGCACGGCCGCGTCGCCGGGCAAGCCGACGGGGTTGTCGTGCGACCAGCCCCGTGGCAGCGCCTTTTCCAGCGCGATGACGGTATCGGGCGACAGTTCGGCCAGCTTTCCGCCGCTGCTCACCAGCGCGTCGGTGGCCATCACGCCCAGGCCGCCGCCGTTACACAAAATCGCCAGGCGCTCGCCGCGCTGCGAACGAATGTGTGTGAGGGTTTCCACGGCGTCGAACAGTTCTTCGGCCGAATACACGCGCAGCATGCCGGCGCGGCGGATGGCCGCGTCGTACACGGCGTCGGAACCGGCCAGCGCGCCCGTATGCCAGGCCGCCATGGCCGCGCCTTCCGCCTCGCGCCCCGCTTTCAGCACGATGACGGGTTTGCTGCGCGCAGCCGCCCGCGCCGCCGACATGAATTTGCGCGCCGCCTGGATGTCTTCCATGTACAGCAGGATGGCGGCCGTGTCGATGTCGCCGGCCAGGTAATCGAGCAGGTCGCCGAAATCGATGTCGTAGCTGGCGCCCAGCGAAATGAACTTGGAAAAGCCCACGCCGTGCGCATTGGCCCAGTCGAGCACGCCCGACACCAGCGCCCCCGATTGCGAGACGAAGGCGATCTTGCCGCTGGTCGCACCGACATGGGCGAAGCTGGCGTTCAAGCCCAGTTTCGGCACCAGCAACCCCATGCTGTTGGGGCCGAGGATGCGCAGCAAATGCGGCTTGGCCGCCTTCAGCATGGCCAGGCGCAGCGACTGCTCGCGCACGGGATCGAGGCCCGACGTCATGACGATGGCCGCGCGCGTGCCCAGCGCGCCCAGTTCGCGGATCAGGGCCGTGATGGTGGCAGGCGGCGTACAGATGATGGCCAGGTCCGGCGCCTTGGGCAAGTGCGCCAGCTTGCGGTAGCATTTCAGGCCCATCAGCTCGTCATACTTGGGATTCACTGGCCAGATTTCCCCTTGGTAGCCGCCGCCCAGCAGGTTGTACAGGGCGATGGCGCCCAGCTTGCGCTCGCGCGCCGTGGCGCCGATCAGGGCCACCGAGGCCGGCTTGAACAGCTTGTCGAGATTACGGATGCTCATGTTCTGGCCTCATGGATTGCCGGAGTGGCTTGCTTGGTAACGCCCCAGTGTAAAGGATGCGTTGCCAAAAAAATTTGACCTTGCGATGCGTTTCACAAAAAACCATGCGCCTACTACCAGCGCGAGCGGTGGCTTTCCGTCACCCCGGCCAATTGCGCCACGATGCGCTTGGGCGACTCCGCGCTGGCGCGCACCCACCCGCTGAACGTGCCGATCGGCTGGATGTAGCGGCTGGCGGCGATCCACAGGTTTTTATCCTCGCGCCGCGCGCCTTCCGGCTTGAAGTGCAGGTCCAGCAAATCGTCGTCCGTCCACACATGCCACGGCGCCAGCGGATTGTCGGGATTGAAGTCAAAATGCGCGCGGCCCAGCGGATACAGCTGGCCATCGAGCCACAGCGCGTTTTCATGCGCGCCGAAATAGCCAGCCTGCAGATTGAAACCCAGGTCCAGGCTGTGCGCCGAGGCCCAGCGCCATTCCGTCTCGCGCGCCAGCAGCCCGTTCGAATAATCGAAGCTGGCCACGCCGTCATCGAGGCTGTAGCCCATGGCGCCGCAGCGCACGGTGCCCCACAAGGGCAGGCCGCCCGACTTTTGCGTCGCATGCACGCTGCCGCCCTCGCCCACGGGGCCCACGGCCAGCAAGGTGGGCGCCACGGGCGGGCCGCATTCCGCGTCGATGCCGAAATGGCCGCAATCGAGCCGCAATCGGTAGCGCTGCTGCGGCAGGGCCTCGATGGAGATCACTTGCGAAAGGAAGCGGAAACGGCTGCTGGCGCCCGCGTGCGGCGCGACAGTAGCGGACAGGCCCGGCACGCCATCCTGCGAAAAGGCCGCCACGATCTTGCCCTTGTGGCGGTCGAAGGCATACGCGAAGGCCGTGCTGGTCCAGCCCAGGTCGACGATGGCCACGCCGCAGAACAGGGTGGGCGTGGACAGGGCCACGTAATGCCAGCGCTTGTGGTGGAACAGCCGCCAGAGGGCGCCGCGTGCATGCGGCGGCGCCAGCGCAGCCCAGTCGAAGGCGTCCAGCTGGCCCGTGTAGCGGCCAAAGCGGGGCTGGCCGTCGGCGTCGAGCAGGTGGGAAGGAGCAGCTGGCAGCGTCATGCGGCCTGCCTTGCGGCAGCGCCGCCGTCGTGCAGCGCCTCGGCCAGCTGGGCGCCGAAGGCTGCCGGCTGTGTCTGCGCAATATCAATCTCCGGGCAGGCATGCCAGAGCGCCAGGCGCCGCACGGCGCCTGCCACGTCCTGCACCAGGCGGGCACTGAGGCGCACGCCCTCTTCCAGCGCCAGCGATTTGATCTCGAAGCGCCCCTGCGCGCGGTGCGCCTTGGCGTCCAGCCGTCCCACCAGCGCGCCACGCCGCAAGATCGGCAAGGTGAAGTAGCCATAGCGGCGTTTTTCAGCGGGCGTGTAGCATTCGAGCCGGTAGTCAAAGCCGAACAGTTCCAGAGCGCGGCGCCGGTCCCAGACAACGGGATCAAACGGCGACAAGATCGTCGTCAGGGTGGGCGCCAGCTTGCCGGCGGCCGCGTCGCGCAGCAATTGCGCATGGTCCGCATGCACGTACACGGCGTCCATCCAGCCATCGACCGTGCAGCGCAGCAGCGCGCCCTCGCCCACCAGCGCCTGCAGATCGTGCGCCAGGCTGGCGCGCGACTGTTTCGTGCGGAAGTAGTCGCTGATCCAGCTGGCCCGCGCCAGGCCCAGCGCCTTCACGCTGGCCAGCAGCAGGCGCCGGCGCACCTGTTCTTCCGGCGGCAGCAAGCCGTCGTGCCAGCCCGGCAAGACGCGTTCGGCCAGGTCGTAATAGCGCTGGAAATTATGGCGCTTGGCGATCATCAGCACGCCCGAGGTAAACAAGACTTCCAGCGAGCGCTTTTCCGGTTTCCAGCTCCACCAGCCGCCCGCCTGGCCATCCGTGCGCTCGAAGTCCGCCGAGCGCGCGGCGCCGTTCACGCGGATATGTTCGAGCACGGAGGCCACGGCATCGCCCTGTTCGGCCATCCATTTGACGGAGTATTTCCAGCCCATGGCGGCCGGGTCCAGCATGCGGTGGCGGTACAAGCCATAGTCTTCGATGGGCACGAAGCACGCTTCATGCGCCCAGTATTCGAACAGCGCGCCCTCGGCCAGCAATTGCTCCAGCCACGGCTGCGGATAGTCGCCCAACCGGCTCCACAGCACCAGGTACGGGCTGCGCGCCACCACGTGGATGGTATCGATCTGCAGCACGCCCATCTGGCGGATGGCGGCCAGCACGTCGACCTTCACGGCCTTCTTGCGCCGCGCCTGCAGCAAGCCCTGCGCGGCCAGGTGCAAGGCGCGCGCGGCGGGCAGCGACAAGGGGGGTACTTCGGAAGGAATGGGCTGTTGGGGGCTGTGCATAACAGAAAGATACCGCATTCTGCCCGTCGCTTGTGCGTTTTATCGCTATCGGATCGCGCGGCCGCTGGCCACGCTAGGCTGCGGGAAACACGACCGTCACCGCCAGCCCCCTGCCCTGCAAGCCGGCGCCGAGGATGATGTCCGCGCCATGCCGCTCGGCGATGCGGCGCACGATGGACAATCCCAGGCCGCTGCCGGGCAGATGTCCGCCGCCCAGGCGCACGAAGCGTTCGAACACGCGCTCATGCAATTCCTCGGCGACGCCCGGCCCCGTATCGGCCACGCGCAGGTAGCTGCGCCCCGCTTCCACGCCGCAGCTGACGGCCACAAAGCCCGGCGCCGGCGTGTAACGCAGCGCATTCTCGACCAGGTTGCGCAGCAGGATATGCAGGCTGCCCGCATGCAGCGCGCACGGCGCCGGCGCAAGGCTCACGGCCAGCGACAGCCCGTATGGCGCGGCCAGCGCCTGCCACTGCGCGGCCTGCCGAGACAGAAGCTCGGCCAGGTCGCCCGGCGCCAGCGCTGTCTCCGCCTGCGACTGCGGATCGAGCTGCGCCAGCGCCAGCAACTGGTTGACGAGGCGCGTGGCCCGCTCCACGCTGGCGCCCAGGGCGGCGATGAATTCCTCGCGCTCGTCCGCGCTGCGGGCCCGCTGCAGCACTTGCAGATTGGTCTTGATGGCGGCCAGCGGCGTGCGCAGCTCGTGCGCCGCATCGGCCGTGAAGCGCTGCTCGTTGTCGCGGCTTTGCCGCACCCTGCCGAACAGGCGGTTTATTTCCAGCAGCAGCGGATGCAGCTCCGCGGGCGCGCCAGCGAGCCTGACGTCGGCCAGTTCATCAGGCGTGCGCGCCGACACTTCATCGGCGGACGCCTGCAGCACGCGAAACACGCGGTGGATGCTCCACCAGATGGCGATGGTGGCCAGCGCCACCAGCAGCAGGCCGAACACGGCGATGCGGTAAAAGAAGCCACGGCTGATGTCGTCGCGGTGGCTGGTCGGCTCGGCCACCAGCAGTTGCAGGCTGCGCTGCGGGTCCCACAGCGAAAACAATCGCCAGCGCTGGCCGGCTATGCTGGTCCACGACAGGCCGTCCGGCGCGCTGCGCGACAGGGCGATGTCGGTCGCCGCGTCATTGCGGTACAGCACGCGCTGTTGCGCGTCGCGCACCTTGAACAGCAAATACTGGTGGGGATTCGGCTGGCCGCGCAGCGGCAGGTCGATCGGTCCCGTCAAGCCGTGTTGGCGCACATCCTTTTCCACCAGCGACAGCAGCAAATGTCCCGTCTCGATCAGCGACTGGTCGAACAACTCCTGGCTTTCGCGGCGCGCTTCCACGTACACGATGGCGGCGCTGCCCACCCACAGGGCCAGGGTCAGGCCCAGCAGCACGGCCAGCAGGGTGCGCCGCAGCGACCATGTTTTCACGCCGCCGCCAGCCGTTAAGAATCTCTTAAGAACTTCTGCGCAAGATCCGGAGCGAAATATTTTTTGGGTAACCATGGGCGCAATTGTAAATGATTCTTATTGCATCAATGATTCCCATTAGCTTGCAGCAGCAACATCAACCGATAACTCATCCACCATCAGGAGTTTGCATGTCCAACAGCCCCCGCCGCGCGCGCCTGCCGCGTCCCACCACCCTGGCCCTGGCCTTGGCCGCCCTGTCCTGCCTGCCGGCGCACGCCCAGACGGGCGCGCCGGCCAGCATGCCCGAAGTGGTGGTTTCCGCTTCCGGTTTCGAGCAGGACATCAAGCAGGCGCCGGCATCGATCACGGTGCTGACGCGCCAGGAACTGTCGAAGGAGCGCTTCGGCAACCTGACGCAGGCGCTGGAAAGCGTGGAAGGCATCGACGTGGGCGCGGCGGGCGACAAGACGGGCGGCATGAACATCAGCATCCGCGGCATGCCCAGCGACTACACCCTGGTGCTGATCGACGGACGCCGCCAGAACGCGGCCGGCAACGTCACGCCGAACGGCTTCGGCGGCACGCAGACGAGCTTCATGCCGCCGCTGGCCGCCATCGAGCGCATCGAGATCATCCGCGGCCCCATGTCGACCCTGTACGGCTCGGACGCCATGGGCGGCGTGATCAACATCATCACGCGCAAGGTGGGCAAGCAGTGGATGGGTTCTATCTCGGCTGACTACACCGTGCAGGAAGAATCCGATTTCGGCGACGTGAAAAACGGCCGCTTCTACCTGAGCGGCCCCATCGCCACCGACCTGCTGGGCCTGTCCCTGCGCGGCAGCAAGCAGCGCCGCGATGCGGCCAACATCCGCTACAACGACGCGGCCGGTGGGGAAAATGTGCCGAGCATGGGCGCCAACCCCGTGCGCGCGGACATTGAAAACTTTGGCGCGCGCCTGGCCTTCACGCCAAACCGCTACCACACCGTCATCCTCGACGCCGACACAGGCCGCCAGACCTACGACAATTCGAAGAAGCAACTGGGCACCCTGGGCTTGCAAGGCGGCTACGGTCCCGAGCAGAAATACAACCGCGACCAGTGGACCCTGTCGCACACGGGCCGCTTCGGCTTCGGCACGCTGGATAGCAGCTACATGGTGAACAAGACGGAAACCCTGGGCCGCACGATTCCGCCAGGCACGCCCGGCGCCGTGGCCGGCAGCGCGCGCACCTTGGAAGTGGAAAGCCAGGTGTTCGACACCAAGCTGGTCATGCCTTTGGGCAAGCACATGGCGACCATCGGCGCGCAATGGTGGAAAGCGGAAATGACGGATGGCGTGGCGCCGAAAAAATTCGAATTCACGCAAAAAGCTTTGTTCGTGGAAGATGAATGGCAAGTGCTGGAGAATCTCGCCCTGACCTTCGGCGCCCGTTATGACGATCACAGCATCTTCGGCGGCCAGACCAGCCCCCGTGCCTATGCCGTGTGGAACGCAACGCCACGCTGGACCGTCAAGGGCGGCGTCAGCAAGGGCTACAAGACGCCGCGCGTGGAGCAACTGTCGCCAGGCATCAACGGTTTTGGCGGCCAGGGCACGATTCCCCTCGTCGGCAGCCCGAACCTGAAGCCGGAAACGAGCACGACCACGGAAATCGGCGCCTACTTCGACAACCTGGCCGGCTGGACGGCCAGCGGCTCGCTGTTCAACAATGAGTTCAAGGACAAGATCACGACGGGCACGGGCCTCGTCAACTGCGACTACCGCCCTTCGCCCAACCGTCCCGGCTGCGTCAGCTTTGGCAACTGGCCCAACGTCGATGCGTTTGGCCAGTCCGTCAACGTGGATGAGGCCGTCACGCGCGGCGTCGAGCTGAACACGCGCTTCCCGCTGGGCAAGACCTTGTCGGCCAGCGCCAACTACACGTACACGGAAAGCGAACAGAAGAGCAGTAGCAACGCGGGCAAGCCCCTGAGCGACACGCCCAAGCACGCCGTCAACGCACGCTTGAGCTGGGATATCTCGCGCGAATGGAACGGCTGGCTGCGCGCCGAATACCGCAGCGAGCGCTTCCGCGATCCGGGCACCTCGGCTTCCACCCGCGCCGCCAAAGCCGCGCTGGGCGACTACAAGGGCTACACCATGCTGCACCTGGGCACCAGCTACCAGTTGAACAAACGCGTGACATTGAACGCGGCCGTGTACAACCTGCTCAACAAGGACTTCATCGACTACCAGCCATACCGTGGCTCATCGGCGCCGACCTTGACCTACGCCAACCGCTATGTCAACAGCCTGGACGGACGCCGCCTGTGGTTGTCGGCCACCGTCGATTTCTGATGCGTTGATAGCTGACCAGCCATAGAGCACAAGGGGCTGCCTGAGGGCGGCCCGTTTTCTTTGTCAGGCCGTTTTCGGCTTGTCGATGCAATAACCGATCGCATGCACGGTGCGTATCAGGTTGCGCCCCAGCTTCTTGCGCAGGTGGTGGATGTGCACTTGCACGGCATTGCTTTCCACCTCGCCGCCCCAGCTGTACAGGTTTTTCTCCAGCTGTTCCCGGCTCAGCACCCGGCCGCCGTGTTCCAGCAGCAGTTGCAGGATGCGAAATTCCTTCACCGTCAGCAGCACGGGCAAGCCCCCTTGCGTCACCTGCCGGTCGGCGATATCGAGCACCAGGTCGCCGTGCACGAGATTTTCGCGCAGGCGGCCGGCGGCGCGGCGGCAGGCGCTACGGATGCGCGCGGCCAGTTCGTCGAGGTCGAACGGTTTCACGATGAAGTCGTCGGCCCCCGCGTCGAGGCCGGCGATGCGCTCGCCCACCGTGTCGCGCGCCGTGACGACCAGCACGGCGCCGCTGTAGCCGTTATCGCGCAGCACGCCCAGCGCCTGCATGCCGTCCTGTCCCGGCAAGCCCAGGTCAAGCAGAATGCAGCCGTAGTCATGCAGGCGCACGGCCGTGTGCGCGTGTTCGGCGCTCCTGACCCAGTCGACGGCATAGCCGCCCTGTTCCAGGCCGATTTGCGTGGCGCGGCCCAGCTGCGGGTCGTCTTCGGTCAGCAAGATGCGCATGAGGAAAGCGGCGAGGCCCGCTCAGTCCTTTTTCTTGATCAGGCCCGCCAGCGCGGCAAACGGATTGTGCGTGGCGGGCGCCACCTCGGCCGACAGCAGGCCGGCGCCACGGTCCGCTTCCAGGTAGCGCGAGTGCTCATTGTCGTGGCAATACAGGCACAGCAGTTCCCAGTTGCTGCCGTCCGGCGGATTGTTGTCGTGGTTGTGGTCGCGGTGATGCACGGTCAGCTGCTGCACGTTGGCGCGCGTAAATTCGCGCATGCAGCGGCCACACACCCACGGATACATCTTCAGCGAGCGCTCGCGGTAGCCGCTCTCGCGCTGGTCGGCGGCGCGGCGCGCTTCGGCCACGATCTTGTCCAGCCGTGCCGCATCGGGCTTTTTACTCTGCATGACAACTTTCGATATGGGAGGTAGAAGCGCCCATTTTAATGAGGATGGGGGCGCAATTGTACTTTTTCTGCCACGCCGCCAGCCCGTGTCGCCGCCGGCGTGCTTTTTTTAGCGTGCGCGGCACCACAATTACTTGATTTAACGCAAAATAAGCCCAGCGACAGACCGCGAACAGACGATGGGCGTGGCGGCGACGGGCTTATGCGCAAGGCAGCCGATTTCGGCTATCATGCGCGCCACGCCGCCCCTCCCTTTTTCCATGAATCCAGCCTGCAAGCGCCCGTGATAGCGATAACGAGACCCCTGCAACGCCTTGCCCGCCGCCTGTACCGCATCAGTCTGGTGCCCCTGTTCGCGCTCATCCTGCTGCTGGCGCTGTGGGCGGCCGTCTACTATCAGGTGGGCCAGGAGCGGGCCAGCGCCGTGCGCGACGCCGTGGCCGTCAGCCAGTCGCTGGCGCGTACGCTGGCCGACCATACCAGTTTCACCCTGCGCCAGACGGACCACGCCACACAGCTGTTCAAGCTCAAATACGAGGAAACGGGCGGCGGCCTGCGCCTGAATGAATTCACGCGCCGCCAGGGCCTGCTCGACAGCGTGCTGCCATCGAAGCTGGAACTGCCGATCGCCCTCATCGACGCGCACGGCAATGTGCTCGACAGCGCCCACGCCTATCTGCCGGAAAACCTGGCCGCGCAGCCTTTTTTCAGAGCGCTGGCCGCCAATGCCTCCGACACGGCCCTGGTCGACACCCCCATGCTCGACGCGGACGGCAAGCGCTGGACCATCCGCCTGGCGCGCCGCCTGAACGATGCGCGGGGCCGCTTTGCCGGCGCCATCGTCATCCTCGTCGACCCCACGTATTTCGTCGACGACTACGACCGCCTGAACCTCGACGAGCATGGCGCGCTGATGCTGGTGGCGCGCGACAGCGGCCTGACGGTGGGGCGCATCGGCGAGCAATTGATACTCAGCGACCGCATCGACTTCCGCATGCCGGGACCACCCGAACACGCGCCCGAAGAACTGCTGATCGAACCGCCCGTCGATGCGACGCCGCGCATCTACAGCTACCACGAGCTGCCGCGCTACCCGTTGCTGGCCGTGGTGGGTGTGAGCCGCACCGTCGCCCTGGCGCGCTTCGAACACCGCCGCCTCGTGTATGTGGGCGCGCTGCTCGCCGCCAGCGTACTCATTGCCGGCTTCACGGCCCTGCTGATGCGCCAGAGCGCGCGCCTGCGCCGCAGCATCCGCCAGGCCACGGAAACGCAGGCGCTGCTGCGCGCGGCGCACCAGGGCAGCCTCGATGCCGTGCTGCTGCTGAAAGCCTGGCGCCCCGCGCCAGGCAAACCGGTGGAAGACTTCACCTTTGCCGACATCAACGAGCGGGCCGCCGACATGCTGGGCAAGCCGCGCTCCGAACTGCTGGGCCAGCGCGTGCTGCAGCAGATGCCGCTGCTGCGCGGCGAGCGTTTCTTCAAGCGCTTCGTGCTGGTGATGGAAACGGGCCAGCCGCTGGAAGATGAATTCGAGCTGCCGCTGGCCTCGGGCGGCACGCGCTGGCTGCGCCACCAGGTGGTGCCGATCACCGACGGCGTGGCCGTCACCTCGCGCGACATCAGCGCGCGCAAGCACGACGAACTGGCGCTGCAAGATAACCGCAGCTTCCTGCAGTCGCTGATCGACCATTTGCCCGTGCTGGTCTACGTGAAAAGCGCGCGCCCGGAAAACTTCGGCCAGATGGAAGTGTGGAACAAGGCGGCCGAGGACATCACCGGCCACCTGGCCGCCGACGTCATCGGAAAGACGGATTGCCAGGCGTTCCCGCCCGACTTCGGCCTGCACGATGCCGAGGACGACCGCGCCATCCTGGCCGAGCGCGGCGTCATCGACCATACGGAAAAGCCACTGCGCCTGCCCGATGGCAGCCTGCGCTACCTGCACGCCGTCTCCGTGCCCGTGTTCGACGAGCGCCAGCAGATCGAACATATCCTCGGCATCGCCGAAGACATCTCGCAGCGCCGCCAGCAGGAGCTGGAACTGCGCCAGAAACAGGCCGAGCTGGCCGCCGTCAACGACGCCTCGCCACTGGGCCTCGTGCGCCTGGACCGCCAGCGCCGCTGCACCTACGTCAACCGCACCTTCGAATCGATCACGGGCCTGCCGCGCGCGGCCGCCCTGGGCGCCGGCTGGACCAGCGCCCTGCATCCGGACGACTATCCGCTGATGCACGTGGCGCTGGAACAACTCACGCGCAGCCATGCGCCGTTCCAGTCCACCCTGCGCTGCCTGCAGCGCGACGGCAGGCTGGTCTGGGTTTCCGTCAAGATTGCCCCCATCCTCATCGACGGCCAGATCGAGGGCTACGTGGGAACCCTGGACGACATCACCACCTTGCGCGAATCGGAAGTGGCGCTGCTGGAAAGCGAAGCGCGCCTGCGCACCATCGCCGACACCTTGCCGGCCATGATCGCGTACATCGACGCCGACCAGGTCTACCGCTTCCTGAACATCGCCTATGAACGCGAATTCGGCCTGACGGGCCGGCTGGTGCTGGGCAAGAGCGTGCGCGACACGGTGGGCGAAGCGCGCTACGGCACGGTGGCGCCGTATATCGAAAGAGTGCTGGCCGGCGAAACGTTGAGCTTCGAGGAAGAAGACGACAAGGAAGGCATCGAGCGCTGCATGGAAGTGATCTACATCCCGCAGATCGGCGAAGACAAGCTGCAGGTGGTGGGCTTTCACGTGATGCGCCAGGATATCACCGTGCAAAAGCGCGAAAAACAGCGCCTGCTGAAACTGGCCCAGGTCGATGCGCTGACGGGCTTGTCGAACCGCGCCGGCTTCCAGCAAAAACTCAGCGACGCCATGCACGCGAGCCGCCAGCAGCAGCACCTGATGGCCGTCATGTACATGGATATCGACCGCTTCAAGCCCGTCAACGACACGCACGGCCACGGCACCGGCGACGCCCTGCTGCGCGCCTTCGCCCAGCGCCTGACGCACACCATGCGCGCCACCGACATCATCGCCCGCCTGGGCGGCGACGAATTCACCATCATCATGGAACAGATCACCCGGCCCGACGACGCGGCCGTGCTGGCGGAAAAAATCGTCGCCGCCATGCAGCAGCCGTTCGAACTCGATGGCATCACCGTGCGCATTTCCGCCAGCATCGGCCTGGCCTTCTACCGCGACGAAGACATTTCGCCCGCCGTACTGCTGCAGCGGGCCGACGTGCTGCTGTACAAGGCCAAGCAGGATGGCAGGAATACCTATCGCGCCGGCGCGTTGACGGCTTGATATAGCCACTGGCGCATGCCGTCATTCCTGCTATATTGGCGCCTGTCTCCCCTACCCTTGCCACACCATGCGCCTGCTGCACACTTCCGACTGGCATCTGGGCCAGACCCTGCACAATTTTGAAAGGGGCTACGAACACCAGCGCTTCCTCGACTGGCTGCTCGACACGCTCGTCGCCGAACGCGTTGACGTGCTGCTGGTGGCGGGCGACGTGTTCGACAACGCCAACCCGTCGGCCGCCTCGCAAAAGCAGTTATATGTCTTCCTGCAGCAGGCGCGCGCGCGCCTGCCCGCGCTGCAACTGGTCGTCGTCGCCGGCAACCACGATTCGGCGGGGCGTCTCGAAGCGCCCGGCCCCCTGCTGGCCGCGCATGGCACGCACGTGATTGGCCATCTGCTGCGCGACGAGGCAGGCAATATCGACCTGGAACGCCTGCTGCTGCCGCTCGCCGGCAGCGACGGGCAAGTGCAGGCCTGGTGCCTGGCCGTGCCCTTTTTGCGCCCAGGCGACGTGCCGAAACTGCCGGCCGGCGATACGCAGGACGCCTACCTGGGCGGCATCGCCCTGCTGTACCGGCAATTGACGGACCTGGCGCTGGCGCGCCGCCAGCCCGGCCAAGCCATCATCGCCATGGGCCACTGCCACATGGTGGGCGGCGAAATGTCGAACGATTCGGAGCGCCGCATCGTCATCGGCGGCACGGAAATGCTGCCGTCGGGGATTTTTGACGCCGCCATCGCGTATGCGGCGCTGGGCCATTTGCACAAGGCGCAGGCCGTGGGCGGCCAGGAGCACATCCGCTACTGCGGCAGCCCGATTCCCCTGTCCTTCGCGGAGGTGAACTACCGCCACCAGGTGCTGTGCCTCGACATCGATGGCGAGCAATTACGCGAGGTACGCGTCATCGAAGTGCCGCGCGCCGTGCCCTTGCTGCGCGTGCCCGCCACGCCGGCGCCCATCAACGAAGTGCTGGCGCAGCTGGCCGCCCTCGACGTGCCCGCCGCGCCACCGGAAGCGCAGCCCTTCCTGGAAGTGCGCGTGCGCCTCGATGCGCCGGAACCGGGCCTGCGCACACGCATCGAAACGGCGCTCGACGGCAAGCACGTGCGCCTGGCGAAGATCGAAACGTCGAGCGCCGCGCGCAGCAGCGCACCCGAGAACATGACGCTCGACCAATTGGGCCAGCTGCAGCCCGACGACATCTTCCGCCGCCTGTACCTGCAAAAATACGGCAAGGAAGCGCCACCCGAACAACTGTCGGCCCTGGCCGAACTGCTGCTGCCCGGCGCGTGAGCGCAACTGAAGAACCATGAAAATCCTGAAAATCAACGGCAAGAACCTGGCCTCGCTGGCCGGCGAATTTGAAGTCGACTTCCAGCAGGAACCGCTGGCGTCATCCGGCCTGTTCGCCATCAGCGGCCCCACGGGTGCGGGCAAGAGCACCCTGCTCGACGCCCTGTGCCTGGCCCTGTACGACGCCACGCCCCGTTTGCTGAAAGTGCTGGGACGGGGCAGCGCCCTGCCCGACGTGGGCAAGGAAACCGTCAATGCCCAGGATACGCGCACCTTGCTGCGCCGCGGCACGCCGGACGGCTACGCGCAAGTGGACTTCGTCGGCAACGACGGCGCAAGCTACCGCGCGCGCTGGAGCGTGCGCCGCTCGCGCACCAAGGCGGAAGGCGCGCTGCAGGCCACCGCCATGAGCTTGCACCAGCTGCCCGCGCTGCAACCCATCGGCGGCACCAAGACGGAAGTCAAGGAAGAGATCGAAAAGCGCATCGGCCTGTCGTTCGACCAGTTTACGCGCGCCGTGCTGCTGGCGCAAAACGAGTTTTCCACCTTCCTCAAGACGGAAGACAATGAACGGGGCGAGTTGCTGGAAACCCTGACCGGCAGCAGCATCTATACCGACATTTCCATGCGCGCCTTCGAGCGGGCGAAAAAGGAAAAGCAGGTCCTCGAACGCCTGGGCGAAAAGCTGGCCGACCAGCGGCCATTGTCGCCGGAAGAACGGGCCGATACCGAAGCGTCAAGTGGTGCAGCCGAGACCACCCTGCACACCATCGACTTGCGCAAGGCCGTACTGGAACTGCAGCAGCGCTGGCACCAGGAGACGCACAAGCTGCAAAGCCAGATAACAGTGGCGCAGGTAGTGCTCGATGGCGCGGATGCCGAACGAGCCGCCGCCGAAGAGCGCCGCGCGGCGCTGGCGCAGTGGGAATTGCTGCAGCCGGCGCGGCCCCTGATCGACGATGTGGCGCGCCTGGCCGGCGAGATCGCCAGCAGCGGCGCCGCGCTGGAAGCGTCGCGCCTGCAGGCCGCACAAGCCGTGGCCAGCGAGACGCAACTGGCGCAGGCCGTGCAGCTGGCGGCGGCGGACTTGCTGGCCAGGGAAGCGGCGCAGCGCGATGCGGCACCCCTGCTCGACCAGGCCAAGGCGCTCGACGCCGGCATTGCGGCCCACTTGCCCGCGCATCGCCAGGCGCAAGATGGCGCCCTGGCCGCCGACCAGGCCAACGAGGCGGCGCGCGCCACCTTGCACGATCTGCAGCAGCGCCAGCAGGCCATGCAGGCGGAGCAGGAAACGGGCCGCCTGTGGCTGGCGTCGCACCAGCAGTGGCAGGCGCTGGCCACGTCGTGGCAATTGTCGGATCAGCTATTCGCCCAGGCCGGGCAAGCTGCCGCGCAAGCCGATGCGGCCGAGGCCAAAGTGGCCGAAGCGGCGCAGCTGGTGCGCGCGGCAGGCAACGCGGGTCACGAGGCGCAAGCCGCATTGACGGCCGCCGCCGCCACGCTCGCCGCGCACGATGCGCAGCGGCGCGAGGCGCTGGCGGCCATGCAAGCCATCGATGGCCAGGGGCTGCAGGAACAGCGCGGCCAGCTGGAGGCACACGCGCGCATGTTGAGCAGCGCGGAAAAAACCTGGAGCGAACTGGCGCGCCAGCAGCAGGCGTTGGCGCACTGGCAAGCGAAGGCAGCCCAACTGGCGCAGGCCGCGCAAACGGAAAGCACGGCACTGGCGGTGGAAGCGGCGCAAACTGCGCTGCTGGAAGCGCGCCTGGCGCAGGCGGAAAAATCCTTGAAAGGCGCGGAAGCGGCATGCGCGGCCAGCGTCGCGCAGCTGCGCGCCACCTTGCAGGACGAGCAGCCCTGCCCCGTCTGCGGCGCGCTGGAACACCCATATATCCACGCTGGCCACGCCGACGAGGCCTTGCAGGCGATGCTGGCCAGCTTGCAGGATGAGGTGCTGGCTTGCCGCACGCAGGCGCGCGGCAATCTGGAACGGCTGGCCACGCACAAGGCGGCACTGGCCGCCCATCTGCACGAACAGGCGCAGACGGCGGAAGAACTATCTGCACTGCCATCCATCATCGACAGCCTGAATGCACAGTGGCAGCCGCATGCGGACACCCTGCAACTGCCGCCGGCAGAGCAGCGCGCGGACTGGTTCGCGCAGCAACTGGCGGCCAATGCGGCAGGCTTGCAGGCGCTGGCGCAGCAGGAAGCGGCGCTGCGCCAGGCCAGTACACTGCGCGAGCAGGCGCAGGCGGCGCATGAACTGGCGTCCAGCGAGCACGCGCGCTGCACCAGCACCGTCGCCGAGGCGCAAGCGCGGCTGGCCCAGCTACAGGCGCAGCAAGCGGGCAACGCCGACAAGGGCGAGACGGCGCGCGCCGCGCTCGATGCCTTGCTGGCGCAGCTCGATGCCGCGTTTGACGACGTGGAAGGAGCCGAAGGCTGGAAAGACAACTGGCGCGCCGGTCCGGCCGCCTTCCGCGCGGCGCGCGAATCGGAAAGCCGGCAATGGCTGAAACAGCAAACGGACCAGGACCAGCGCGGCCACGCGCTGGCGACCCTGGCCGCGCAACTGGAAGCGGCGCTGCTGGCCGCCGGCAAGGCGCAGCACACGGCGCAGGAAGCCCACGCCGCCTTTGCGGCCGCCGATAAACAGCGCACGGCCCTGCAAACGCGGCGCAGCGCGCTATGGCAGGGCCAGAGCGTGGCCGAGGTCGAGCGCAGCCTGACAGACGCCATCGCGCAGGCCAAAGAACAGCTGGCGCAGCAGCAAACGGCGGCGCAGTCGGCCAGCCAGCAGCGCACGCGCCTCGATGAAGCGTGCGCGCAGATGGCACAGCGCCTGGCCGCCTTGCGTGAACAGGAACACGGCGCCGCCGCCGCGCTGCACGACTGGCTGCAGCAGTTCCAGCAGCGTCACGCCGGCCACGCGCCCGCCACGCTCGACGCGCTGCGCGCGCGCCTGGCCATCGCGCCGGACGCCATGCGCGCCGAACGCGACGCCCTGCAAGTGATCGCCGACCGCCACACGGCGGCCGTTTCCGTGCTGGCCGAACGCCGGCAGCAGCTGGCGATGCACGTGCAACAGCCGCCGGAGGCGCTGGAAATGGACGTGGCCGTGCTGCAGGCCGCGCTCGACGCGCTGCTGCAGGAACGCCAGGCGGCCAACCAGGAAGCGACGCGCTTGCGCCTGGCCATCGCGCAGGACGACGCACGGCGCCACAGCGCGCAAGCGATGCTGGCGCAGATCGAGGCGCAAGCCGTCATCGAGCGGCGCTGGGCCAGCCTGAATGAATTGATCGGCTCGGCCGACGGCAAGAAATTTCGCAACTACGCGCAGCAATTCACCCTGGAAGTGCTGCTCGGCTATGCCAACGCGCACCTGAACCACCTGGCGCGCCGCTATCAGCTGGAACGCATCGACAACCCGAACAATCCGTCGCTGGGCCTGATGGTGCGCGACCAGGACATGGGCGGCGAGCTGCGCTCCGTGCATTCGCTGTCGGGCGGCGAATCGTTCCTCGTTTCGCTGGCCCTGGCGCTGGGCCTGGCCTCGCTGTCCTCGAACCGTGTGCGCGTGGAATCGCTGTTCATCGACGAGGGCTTCGGCAGCCTGGACACGGAAACCCTGCGCGTGGCCATGGATGCGCTCGACGGCCTGCAAGCGATGGGCCGCAAGGTGGGCGTCATCTCGCACGTGCAGGAAATGACGGAGCGCATCGCCACGCGCATCCTCGTGCAGCCTGGGTCTGGCGGTAAGAGCGTGGTGACGGTGCGCTGAGAACACCTGTCAAAACCTACTGCGCGTCGCGGTTCGCGGTTTCCGATGCTCACTGTGCATTCGCACAGTTCCGCGTCTCAACCACAACCCACTTCCGCTCGCTACGGTTTTGTCAGGCGTTGTAAACCACTAACGGCTGGCCGGCTCCCGGCACAGCCTGAGCATATCCCAGCCCAGTTCGCGGCGGATCTGCTCGGGGTCGGGCGGCGGCCGGCGCTGTTCCAGCTCCGCTTTCAGCCACTTCCTGACCAGCTCCTTGGCGGGCTGTGCAGGCTTTTCCTTGTCATGCTTGTCCATGGTGCTACCTCTTCAATGGCGGTCAGACGACCTCCTATATACGCTCAACGTCATGACGCGGATTCAGTTGACGTACGCGTGGCGCAGATGCAACAACGTGTAACGATGACCGGAGTGCGTTAAAATCGCCGCCTTCGCGCAGATGAACTCTACGCCCCGCAACAGTTCAAGGAACCCCATGAAAGCCGCCCGCAGCCTCACCTTCAAGTGCGTAAAATGTCACAAATCCATGCAGGTCTACCTGCAAAAAGTCTCCGCCTGCTCGCATATCCAGCCGTACCAGGGCATTTGCGCATGCGGCGAACTCAAGCGCCACGCCACGGGCCAGGCCGATGCCGTCAAGTCTTACCTGGAGTCGGCGGACGGTAGCTGGTCGCACCACCACTAATGGTTAAAGAATGGGCGTAGAACGCCGTTAATAACGGTACTTCGCTCATTGAGAAACCGCCATGTCCCAGCTTCCCGCCCTTGCCAGCCGTCAACCCGCCTCGAATACGCTGGCTGGCCAGCAGCCGTCCCGCACGGGCAGCGGCGCCACGGGGTTGGCAGGCTCGTCCCTGATGCAGCGCACGGCGCAAGACGTGGTGGCGCTGTCGAAAAATGGCCTGGACCTGTCGGCCAAGGGACTGTCGCAACGCACCGATGCGCTGGGCAACGCCACCGTCGACGTGGCGCAGGATTTTCTGAACAACATGACGCGCCAGCTGTTTGGCGACGGCGCCACTGTCGCCTTCGATTCCGTCGACCTGCAAGCCGGCTCCAGCTTCAGCAGTGGCAGCGCCAGCGTCTCGGGCGCGGGCGGCAGCAGCCGCGCGGCCGCCTTCAGCCTCGATGAAAACGCCCATTTCATCGGCAAGGGCAAGATCACGACGGCCGATGGCCAGACCTTCGACTTCGAAGTGGAAGTGCAATATCAATCGAACATCAGCGCGGGCATGCTTGAGCAAACGCAGAATGCCGCCGAGGAAGCAGGCTCCGCCGATGACACAAACCTGCCCGCGAAAGAGTTGCCGGCCACGCATTTCGCCGGCAATCTGCACGACCTGTTCAAGCTGCTGGGCCAGCAATTGCAAAGCCATCTCTATCAGGGCAGCGCCGATGACGCCAGCGCCAGCGGCAAGGATGGCGACCTGGCGGGCAGCCTGAGCTTGCGTTTGCTCAAGCTGGTGCAGCCGGATACAGCGGTCGACGCCGCCAAGGAAGAGCAGGCGCGCGCCCGTGCGCTGGCACTGGCCTATGGCACGGACACGGCAAACAGCACGGCCAGCAACGTATAATGGAAGACGGCCTGCGCGGCGACCATGCCGCGCGCCCACCTTCTATCGATTGAATCCCATGTCCGACACTTCTTCCCCTACCGTTCATCCGCAGATCCACTGGAGCGAAAACGGCGCCGAGCATTCGGCCCGCTGGCGCTCGGAAAGCGGCATGCCGCCGCCCAAGCGCGTCGTCATCGCCGATGACCGCACGACGGCCGACCAGGCTTACCGCCTGGCCTGCGAAGGCACGGCCATGCTGTGGCGCGGCGACTTCCAGAACGCGCGCCAGCTGCTGCAGGCGCTGGCGCGGCGCGCCGACCACAAGAATGACAAGCCGAGCAAAAAGGCCAAGGCCGCCAAACTGGCCAAGCCGGAACCGTCCGCCACGGAAGCGTTTCACTTGCACCGTCAGGCCCAGTCGCAGCGCGCCCGCACGCTGGCCATGCTGCTGCTGCCCTTCGATGCCGACTACACGATTCCGCTGCGCCGCGCGCCGGACGTGAAACTGGCGTGCAATGAAGCGTATGGCCGCGGCGAAGAAGCGTTCGTCGCCTCGCTGCGCGAACTGCTGGGCCTGATCGGCGCGCACGAATGGCGCCGCACGGGCGTGGAACTGCCGGCCCTGGGCCAGCGCATCCATCCGCATTACGGCGTGTTCGCGCCGATCCGCGGCGAATACGTGGGCCTGGTGATGGAAGCGCCGCTGCCTGCGCGCGCCAAGCTGGCCTTCGACATCGGCACCGGCACGGGCGTGCTGGCCGCCGTGCTGGCGCAGCGCGGCATCCAACGCATCGTCGCCACCGACCAGGACCCGCGCGCCCTGTCCTGCGCACGCGAAAACCTGGCGCGCCTCGATGTGATCGACAAGGTCGACGTGGTGCAGGCCGACCTGTTCCCCGCCGGCCGCGCCCCGCTCGTCGTGTGCAATCCGCCCTGGCTGCCGGCCCGCCCAAGTTCGCCGATCGAATACGCCGTCTACGATCCGGACAGCCGCATGCTGCGCGGTTTCCTCGCCGGCCTGGCCGACCACCTGGAGCCAGGCGGCGAAGGCTGGCTGATTTTGTCGGACCTGGCCGAGCACCTGGGACTGCGCCCGCGCGCACAATTACTGGAATGGATCACGCAAGCGGGCTTGAAAGTCATCGACCGCCTGGACGTGAAACCCACGCACCCGCGCGCGCAGGATGCGACGGACAGCCTGCATGCGGCCCGCTCGCAGGAAATCACCTCGCTGTGGCGCCTGGCGGCGGCGTAATCCAGTCAGCCATTGCGCATTGCAGCAAACCCCGCTATAATTCGCCTGCGGGGTGGAGCAGTCTGGCAGCTCGTCGGGCTCATAACCCGAAGGTCACAGGTTCAAATCCTGTCCCCGCAACCAATCTATGAAAGCCGCTGATTCCTGCAAGGGGATCGGCGGCTTTTTCCATTGCGGCGCAGCATGCCCATGCCCCTCCTGCACACCAAATGCCCCCGCTTGCATTGCGCTCTTTCGCAATGCAACAAACTGGTATATAATTCGCCTGCGGGGTGGAGCAGTCTGGCAGCTCGTCGGGCTCATAACCCGAAGGTCACAGGTTCAAATCCTGTCCCCGCAACCAATACATAAAAACCGCTGACTCCTGCAAGGGATTCAGCGGTTTTTTCATTTCAGGCCGGGCCAGTACTTTTATGCGGCGACGCTGGCCCTGATCTGCCTGGCCGCCGCATGCAGGCTGGCCGCCACCCGTTCCAGCTTGTCGGCGCCCGCCGTTTCGGCCAGCGCGGCAAAGGCGCTGATATGGAACGTGGCCACCATCGCCGGCGACACTTCCAGCTCCAGCGCCGTCTTGCTCAATTCCGTCGACGCTTCAAGATAGGGCTCGCTGCCCGCCTCGAACGCCTGTTTGGTTTCCAGCAACTCCTGGCCGCCTTCGGCCTTGGCAAGGCAAGCGTCGACCTTTTGCTGGAAGGCCGGCAAGGTGTCGCGCACGGGGCCGGGTTCAGGCGCCGCTTCGGGTTCCGCTGGCGCAGGCGCGGCTGCGGCCGGCTTGTCCGCCGCCGGCATGTCGCGCATAGTCAGCCAGCGCTCGACGGCGAGGAAATCGGCAAACGGCTCGGCCACCTTGGGATTCATCAGCCAGACTTCACCCGTGCGCCAGTCGATCCGGGCGCCACGCTCGTTTCGCGCCAACAGGATATCCTTGCCGCCATCGGGATTCGACACCCGGCCGATGTCGAGCCAGTTCATCAGTTCCGCCTGGCGCGACATCGCGTTGACCCGGTGAAAAAAGGCCAACCATAAGAATCTGGCGACCAGGAGAACCAGGGCACCGCCAACCATCCACATCATTTTTCGCTCCGCACCACATCGACAAGCCGCATTTTCTCACATGAAAGCTTGCGCCAAGGAAACTTTTACATCTGCCGTGCGCAGGCGCAAATCCGGCGCCGCACACGAGCCGGGCATGCAGTCGCATTTCAGCAACGCCGCGTTTTCCTGATTGCCTGGCGCGCGCCGCTGCGCTATTATGAGAACAATTCTCATTTAGATTAAGCCGCATTCCACCCGCCATGCTGTCCGCCCCTTCCCCGTCGTCCGATTTCCAGGCCCTGTATGCCGAGCACCATTCCTGGCTGCTGCACTGGCTGAAGCGCCGCCTTCACGATGCGGGGCTGGCCGGCGACCTGGCGCAAGATACCTTCATCAAGATTTTCGTCGCGCGCAGCAGCGCCGGGATCGCGCAGCCGCGCCCCTTCCTGGCCACCATCGCCAAGCGCCTGCTGGCCAACCACTGCCGGCGCGAAGCGCTCGAACGGGCCTACCTCGACGCCCTGCTGCATCAGCCGCAAGCGTGCACGCCGTCGCCGGAAGCGATGTCCCTCCTGCTCGAATCGCTGCAACTGGTCGACCGCGCGCTGGAGCAGTTGTCCGCCAAGGCCAGGGCCGCTTTCCTGCTGGCCCACCTGGACGGCATGACCTACGCCGAGATCGCCGCCGAACTAGGCACCACCACGCATTCCGTCAAAAAATACCTGAGCAAGGCCAACCTGCTGTGCTTTTTTGCCATGCCCGATTTTGCCGCATCCTGACATGCGCGACGCCACCGTCTACGCCCAGGGCCAGCCCATCGACCTGGCCATCGCCATGCAGGCGGCCGAATGGCTGGCCACCCTGATGAGCGGCGCAACGACGCCGGCGGAAAAAGCGGCCTGGCACGAGTGGCGCCAGGCGCACCCCGACCATGAGCGGGCGTGGAAACACATTGAAAGCGCCAGCGGCGGCTTGCGCGAACTCGATGCGCAGGCCAGCCGCAAGGCGTTGACACAGCGCTCCCGTCCTGCCTCGACCATCTCGCGCCGCCGCAGCCTGCAGTTGCTGGCGTGGACAGCCACCATCGGCCTCACGGGCTGGTTCGGCGCGCGTTCGGACTATGCGCCCGTCCTTGCCCGCGCCGCGCTGGCCGACCTGTCCACGGGCGTGGGCGAACGCCGCGAGCTGACCCTGCCCGACGGCAGCCGTCTGCACCTGAACAGCGGCAGCGCCGTCAACATCCGCTACACGGGCACGCAGCGCCTGCTGCAACTGGTGCAGGGAGAAGTCTTCATCGCCACCGCCCGCGAAACGGGCCACCCTTACCGCCCCTTCCTCGTCGAAACGGCGCAAGGCCAGGTGCAGGCGCTGGGCACGCGCTACTCGGTGCGCCAGACCGAAGGCAGCACGCTGGTCGCCGTCGAGGAAGGCGCCGTCCGGCTGATGCCGCGCCATGGCGCCGCCAGTCCGGTGATCCGCGCGGGCC
>NZ_JABXFH010000031.1:0-73629 GCF_013372745.1 Janthinobacterium sp. BJB401
CACATCCCCGGCAGCTGGTGCCCCTTGAACTGCTCGCGCAGCTTGTTCTTCTGGATCTTGCCCGTGGCGCCCATGGGCAAGGCGTCGATAAAGAGCACGTCGTCGGGTGTCCACCACTTGGCGATCTTGCCCTCGAAAAATTGCAACAGCGCTTCGCGCGTGACCGTCATGCCGGGACGCAGCACCACGACGAGCACGGGGCGCTCGTCCCATTTCGGGTGGAATACGCCGATGCAGGCCGCCTGCAGCACGGCCGGGTGCGCCATGGCCAGGTTTTCCAGGTCGATGGTGCCGATCCACTCGCCGCCGGACTTGATCACGTCCTTGCTGCGGTCCGTGATCTGCATATAGCCGTCCGTGTCGATGGTGGCCACGTCGCCCGTGGGGAACCAGCCATCCTGCAACACCTCGCCGCCCTCGTTCTTGTAATACGAGGAAATGATCCACGGCCCTTTCACCAGCAAATGGCCATAACTGATGCCGTCCCACGGCAATTCCTTGCCGTCGTCGTCGACGATCTTCATGTCCACGCCGTAGATCGCATGGCCCTGCTTTTGCAGGATCTTGCGCTGTTCGTCCTTCGGCAAGTCCAGGTGCTTGGTCTGCAAGCCGCCCGCCGTGCCCAGCGGCGACATTTCCGTCATGCCCCAGGCGTGGATGACTTCCACGTCGAACTTGTCGATCAGGGTGTCCATCATGGCTGGCGGGCACGCCGCGCCGCCGATCACCGTGCGGCGGAAAGTGGAAAATTTCAAGTTATTCTGCAAGGCATGGTTCAGCAGCCCCAGCCAGACGGTGGGTACGCCGGCCGAGAACGTCACTTTTTCCGCCTCGAACAGTTCGTAGAGCGACTTGCCATCGAGCGCCGCGCCGGGAAACACCATGCGCGCGCCGGACAAGGGCACGGAATACGGCAAGCCCCAGGCATTCACGTGGAACATGGGCACGACGGGCAAGACCGTGTCGGAGGCGCGCACGTTCAGCGCACTGGGCATGGCCGAGGCATACGCGTGCAGCACGGTCGAGCGGTGCGAATACAGGGCGCCCTTGGGGTTGCCCGTCGTGCCCGACGTGTAGCACAGGGTAGCGGCCGCATTCTCGTCGAACAAGGGCCAGGCGTAATCGTCGGAATGCGTGGCGATCAAGTCTTCATAGCACAGCAGGTCGGGAATCGTGCTGCTGGCGGGCATCCGGTCACGGTCGCACATCAGCACGAAATGACGGACAAAGGTGCAGTCGGCGGCGATCTTTTCCACCACGGGCAGGAAGGTCAGGTCAAACAGCAAGACCTGGTCTTCCGCGTGATTCGAGATATAGGCGATCTGGTCGGGAAACAGGCGCGGATTGATCGTGTGCAAGACGGCGCCCGAGCCGGACACGGCATAGTATGCTTCCAGGTGGCGGTAACCATTCCAGGCCAGGGTGGCGACGCGGTCGCCCATGCCGACACCGAGGCCGTGCAAGGCGTTCGCCAGGCGCCGCGCGCGCTGGTGGCAATCACGGTAGGTGTAGCGGTGCATATCGCCTTCCACCCGCCGCGAAATGATTTCGCTGCCCCCGTAATGACGCGCTGCAAACTCGATAATGCTGGAAATCAGCAGGGGCTGATTCATCATCTGGCCCATCACTGGACTCAAGGGGAATGCCGACATCGTCTCTCCTGGGTGGATACTTGCTTGTTGTTGGAATTTAAAGACTTTCCTTACTTTCGTACGGTCGTGCGGAAATCGTCAACGCATTTCGATATTGCGATGCAACATGGAATTCTTGATTCCGTTTCTTGCTATGCAAACAGCTGCAAGAGTGCCCGCCACGCGCCTTGGCGCCGTGCGGTAAAATCGTACTCCAGGCTGGCGCACCTTGCCGGTCCATCTTACTGACTGGAATTGCCATCACCGCTCATACCTTACCACTGGATAACGCCTTTGCGGCCTTGCCGCCCGCGTTCTATACGCGCTTGATGCCCACGCCCCTGCCCGCCCCGTATTTCGTGGCCGCCAGCGCACCCGCCGCAGCCCTCATCGGCCTCGATGCGGCGCGCCTGGCCGAGCCGGACTACGTGGCGCTGCTGAGCGGCAATGCGGTTGCCGAGCGCTCGCAACCATTGTCAGCCGTGTATTCGGGCCACCAGTTCGGCGTCTGGGCCGGCCAGCTGGGCGATGGCCGCGCCATCCTGCTGGGCGATATCGCCACCGAGCACGGCCCCATGGAGCTGCAGCTGAAAGGCGCCGGCGCCACGCCGTATTCGCGCATGGGCGACGGCCGCGCCGTGCTGCGCTCGTCCATCCGCGAATTCCTGTGCTCGGAAGCCATGGCGGCGCTGGGCATACCCACGTCGCGCGCGCTGTCCATCATGGGTTCGCAGCAAGGCATCATGCGCGAAACCGTCGAGACGGCCGCCGTCGTGACGCGCATGGCGCCTAGTTTTGTTCGCTTCGGCTCGTTCGAACACTGGTTTTACCGCAAGCAGCCGGACGAGCTGAAAATCCTCGCCGATTACGTCATCGACAGTTTTTATCCCCACTTGCGCGCTGCATCAAATCCATATCAAGCCTTGCTGGCCGAAGTGTGCGTGCGCACGGCGCACATGATTGCGCACTGGCAAGCCGTGGGCTTCATGCATGGCGTCATGAATACGGACAATATGTCGATCCTGGGCCTGACGCTCGATTACGGTCCCTTCGGCTTCATGGAAGCGTTTGATGCCGAACACATTTGCAACCATACGGACCAGCAAGGCCGCTATTCCTACGCCAACCAGCCGCAGGTGGGCCACTGGAACTGCTATGCGCTGGGCCAGGCACTGCTGCCCTTGATCGGCGAAGTGGAATTGGCGCAGGCGGCGCTGGACAGCTACCAGCCCGCTTTTGCAGACAAGATGAATGCCTTGCTGCGCGCCAAGCTGGGCTTGCGCACGCAACACGACGACGATACGGCCCTGTTCGACAGCATGTTTGCGCTGATGCAAGCCAATCACGTGGATTTCACCAACTTCTTCCGCGCCCTGTCGACACTGCAAGTAGATACTCCCGAGCACGACACGGTGCTGCGCGACATGTTCATCGACCGCCCCGCCTTCGATACATGGGCGGCGCAATACCGCGCGCGTCTGCGGCAGGAGCACAGCGTCGATGCCGAACGGCAAGAGGCGATGAACCTGGTCAACCCGAAATACGTGTTGCGCAACTACCTGGCGCAAGTGGCCATCGAAAAAGCCCAGCAGCACGATTACACGGAAGTGGCGAAACTGCTGGAAATATTGCAAAAGCCATTTGACGAACAGCCCGAACACCAGCACTATGCGGCCCTGCCGCCCGACTGGGCCAGCCACCTTGAAGTCAGTTGCTCATCCTGAGGAGTCATTATGACCACGAATAAAGTCAAGAAAACCGACGCCGAATGGCGCGCCATGCTCGACTCGATGCAATACGAAGTCACGCGCCACGCCGCTACGGAACGGGCCTTCACGGGCAAGTTCTGGGACCACCATGAACACGGCGTCTATACCTGCGTCTGCTGCAACACGCCCCTGTTCGCCTCGGATACGAAGTTCGATTCCGGCTGCGGCTGGCCCAGCTATTTCCAGGCCCTCGACCCTGCCAATGTGACGGAAATCACCGACCGCAGCCATGGCATGCTGCGCACGGAAATTATCTGCGCCGTCTGCGACGCCCACCTGGGCCACGTCTTCCCGGACGGCCCGCCGCCGACCGGCTTGCGCTATTGCATCAATTCGGCCTCCTTGCGCTTCGACCCGCAGCCGTGAGACACAGGAATGCTTGGGAGCGATTCGGTTGCTCCTAAGCCATTCCTAAGATGATTCTAATAAGACCAGTGTAAAGTCTCGCCATGAAATTTCTATTCGACCTATTCCCCCTGATCGCCTTCTTCGCCGCCTTCAAGCTGGGCGGCATGTATGAAGCGGCCACGCACGATTTCGTGCAGCAATATTTGTCCGGCTTCGTGTCAGGCGGCCTGATCAAGGCCGACCAGGCGCCGTGGATACTCGCCACCCTCGTCGGCATCATCGCCACCGCCTGCCAGGTCAGCTATCTGCTGCTGCGCGGACGCAAGGTGGACGGCATGCTGTGGCTGTCGCTGTTCATCTTTGTCGTGTTCGGCGGCGCCAGCATTTACCTGCATGACGATTTCTTCCTGAAATGGAAGCCGACCCTGATTTACTGGCTGTCCGGCCTGGCCCTGCTGATCGCGCATGTTGGCTTCAAGAAAAACCTGATCCGCAAGACCATGGAAGCGCAAGTGCAATTGCCCGATGCCGTATGGAAGCAGCTGCTGGCCGCCTGGATCATTTTCTTCGGCCTTTTGGGCGCACTGAACCTGTTCGTCGCCTTCGTGCTGTACCAGGGCGACATGGCTGCCTGGGTTAGCTTCAAGGCGTTTGGCGCGACGGGCATTTTCTTTGCCTTCATCGTGGCGCAAACCCTGTTCCTGGCCAAACATATCAAGGAAGACGCATGATGACGAACGACACGACAACGCGCATGGAGCGCATTCGTACCCGCCTGGAAACGGCACTTTCTCCTCTGGAATGCGTGCTGGAAGACGACTCGGCGCGCCACCGGGGCCATGCTGGCGCCGCCTCGGGCGGAGGCCATTACAATCTACGCATTATTTCTAGTCAATTTGAGGGGCTCAGGCTCGTCATGCGCCATCGACTGGTGTATGATTCCGTGCACGATATGATGCATAATGAGATACATGCATTGGCGATTGTGGCCCTGGCGCCGTCCGAAGTAGTGTAAGGATGGCGTTTTGGCGTACCCGAGCCATGTTATCAATTTCTTTCCATGCGTTTTTTACGAAACTTTCCCTAACAGGATTTAATAATGACTTTTAAGCCAGCCCGCTTGCTGATCGCACTACTCGCCGTTGTCGCGGTACCTGTTTTTGCGCAAAATGTTGCCGTTGTTAATGGCAAGCCTATCCCATCGTCGCGCGTTGATGCAGTCGTCAAACAAGTCGTCGCCCAAGGCCAGCAACCGGATTCGCCGCAACTGCGCGAAATGATCAAGAAGGACTTGATCGGCCGTGAAGTGCTGATGCAAGAAGCGGAAAACAAAGGTTTCGGTAAAGATGCAGCCGTCAAGCAGCAAATCGAGAACGCACGCCAGGCCATCGTCATCAACGCCCTGGTCGGCGACTACCTGAAAAAGAACCCCGTCAACGACGCTGAAATCAAGGCGGAATACGACAAGTTCGTGGCCCAGACCGGCGACAAGGAATACCACGTGCGCCACATCCTGGTGGCCACCGAAGCGGAAGCGAAAGACATCATCGCCAAGCTGAAAGGCGGCGCCAAGTTCGAAGACCTGGCCAAGCAATCGAAAGATGCCGGTTCGGCCGACAATGGCGGCGACCTGGACTGGGCAGCCCCATCGTCGTTCCCGAAAGTGTTCTCGGACGCCTTCGTGAAACTGCAAAAAGGCCAGGTCACCGACACCCCGGTGCAAACGCCTAACGGTTTCCACGTGATCAAGCTGGACGACACCCGCGCGGCAAAACTGCCGACCCTGGAAGAAGTCAAGCCACAGATCGCCGAAGCGCTGCAGCAAAAGAAACTGCAAGCGTATCAGGAAGAAATGATCAAAAAAGCGAAAGTTCAGTAAGAACTGACCTCCCCGGCGCCCTTTTCGGCGCCGGTCGTGTATTCTGCGCCTGAATGCGCACTGCACGGCAGTCGCGCGTATCGATTTTTAGTATATTTATTAGGAATGAACATGATTTTGAAGCCAGCCCGCCTGATCTTAGCCCTGGTCGCCGTTGTAGCGATCCCTGCGTTCGCGCAAAACGTGGCCACCGTGAATGGCAAGGCCATCCCTTCGTCGCGCGTCGACCAGGTCGTCAAGCAAGTCGTCGCCCAAGGCAAACAAGCGGATTCGCCGCAATTGCGCGAAGCCATCAAGAAAGACCTGATCGGCCGCGAAGTGCTGATCCAGGAAGCCGACAAGCAAGGCTACGGCACGCGTCCGGAAGTCAAGTCGCAGATCGACAATGCCCGTCAAAGCATCATCATCAACGCCCTGCTGGCCGACTACGTCAAGAAAAATCCCGTCAAGGACGCTGAAATCAAGGCCGAGTACGACAAGTTCAAGGCACAGGCCGGCGACAAGGAATACCATGCACGCCACATCCTGGTGGCCACCGAAGCGGAAGCGAAAGACATCATCGCCAAGCTGAAAGGCGGCGCCAAGTTCGAAGAACTGGCAAAAGTATCGAAAGACGGTTCCGCAGCCAATGGCGGCGACCTGGACTGGGCTAGCCCAGCTTCGTACGTCAAGCCATTCTCCGACGCCATGGTCGCCCTGAAACCAGGCCAGGTCACGCAAACGCCAGTGCAATCGCAATTCGGCTTCCACGTGATCAAGCTGGAAGAAACCCGTCCGACGAAGCTGCCGGCACTGGAAGAAGTCAAGGGCCAAGTGGCCGAGTCGCTGCAACAGAAGAAACTCGCCGCCTACCGCGACGAACTGATGAAAAAAGCCAAGATTCAGTAATATTGGATCGGCATGAAAAAGCGCTCCCTGGGGCGCTTTTTTTACGCCTGGAGAAAGCGAGCTGGGATGGATCTACATGCAGAATTAAAAATCGCGCTGGAAGCGGTTGCCGAACCGGGCCGCGCGGCGCCCATGCAAGCCTATATGCGCGACCAGTTCGTTTTCCTGGGCGTGGCCGCGCCGCAGCGGCGGATGGCCGCCAAGGGCTTGCTGGCAAGCTTGAAGGGCATCGATGCCGCGACCTTGCTGGAACACGCGCAACGGCTGTGGCAGCAGCCGCAGCGCGAATACCAGCACGTGGCGCTCGACATGCTGGCCCTGCACCGGCGCCAGCTGGACGTTGAACACATCCCCGCCCTGCTCGGCCTGGCGCGCCAGCGCGCATGGTGGGACAGCGTGGACGGCATGGCCGGCATCGTCGGCGAGGTGCTGCAGGCGGCGCACCAGCGCGGCGGCGACGGCCATGCGCACATGGATGACGCGCTGCACCACCAAGACTTCTGGCTGCGCCGCATCGCCATGCTGCACCAGCTGGGCTGGCGCGCCGACACGGATGTGGCCTGGCTATTCGACGCGGCATTGGCCCTGGCCCACGAAGACGAGTTTTTCATCCGCAAGGCCATCGGCTGGGCCTTGCGCGATTATACGCGCCACGCGCCTGAGGCCGTGACGACGTTTGCCAACACGCACCGCCAGCAACTGTCGCCGCTCAGCTACCGCGAAGCACTGAAGCACCAGCCACCTTGAACGCCGATCCTCCCAGCAGACGCAGCGCGGCGTCGATGCGGGGGCCGGCATCCCAGGCCGGCACGGGAGCCAGCAAACCCAGCGCCATCTGCCGCAGGGGCTCGGCAATCACCATGGCCAGCAGCAAACCGGCCAGCTCCGACGCATCGCCGAGCATCACGTGGCCCCGCGTGGCCTGGCGCTGCAGCCACTCGGCCAGCATGGCCGTGCCCCGCTCGATGCCGTTGCGCTGATACACGGCAAGTAAATCGGCGCGCGCGGGAAACTCCGTGCACAGCAGGCGGAACAGGCCCACGGCGTCCGCCGTCAGCACGCGCGCCGCCATCGTCTGCAAGACCTCCTTCAATAACGGCAAGACCTCAGCGGGCGCGGTCGCATCGTGCGCCATGGCCGGCAAAAAGGCGTCCGTCCAGCCGCGCACCACCAGAGCGACCAGTTCCTCGCGGTTGGCCGCGTACTGATACAGCGACTTCTTGGCCATGCCCGCGTGGCGCGCCACCGCTTCCATCGTCGTGGCCGCATAGCCTTCCTGCAGCAGCAGCCAGGTGGCCGCCTGCAAGGCCGCCTCGCGCGCTTCCCCGGGCGGCCGCGCCGGACGGCCCCGTCCGCGCACAGCCTTGCTCTCTTCTTCCTGCATGCCATCTCCCAGCTTGATCGATAAGCAATTTTACACTGAAACATATTTTGGAAACGTTTTACGTTTCTTTAATATATAATTGGCTCACCCCAACAAAGGAGAAGGACATGACGCAGCATATTGAATTCCCATGGAGCATCACCAACACGGGCGACTTGCTCGACCCGTTTCCCCTGCACCTGGAAACGGGCATCACGCGCCTGCCCGACGGCTGCCTGCTGGTGGCGGCGCGCACGGAGCTGCACGGCTGCAGCGGACGCATGCTGGACTGGTGGTTTACGTTTTTCGAGACGACGCAGCACATCAAATGGTGGCACCCGCACGATCACGTGGCCCATCACGGCTGGAACAGCGCGTGGAAAAAGGGAGAGCGTTACTACGGCGCCTCGATCGAGGCGGTGGAATCCCTGGGCGACATTCCGCCCGTGAAAGCCAAGCTGAAGTTCCATGACCCGAAGGAAGTATTTGATCCGGCGCGACTGCAACAGGCCCAGGACAGCGGCGCCCTGTCGGCCGCCATTTGCGCGCGCATCGGCTTTGGCGAACATGTACAGCTGGACCCGCAGGGCGATCCGCTCGATGGCGAAATGCTGCACCTGACGCGCGACACGCCCACGGGCTGCGTGCTGCGCAGCCGCTTCTTGCTGGGCCGCAATAGCCTGAATCCCGTGCGCGACGTGCCCGACGTGCTGGGCCTCAATTTGCTGCGCCATTGCTACAGCGAATTTACCTATCTGTCGCGCTTCCTGCCGTCGCTGTACTACGGCGAGCACGCCAACGGGGAAAAGGCGCCGCTGCCCTGGTAAAACATGGTTTTACAACTGCTTGTGCATGCGCGCCAGCGGCAGTTTGATGTCATCAGGCAAGTCCAGATGAAACTCTTCCGTCACGACAAAGCCGCTGGCCAGGTACAGCGGCACGCCGGGCAAGGTGGCGGCCAGTTCCAGGGCGGTAAAACCGGCGGCCAGGGCCTGCCGTTCGCAATGGCGCATCAGCATGCTGCCCAGTCCCTGGCGCGCGGCCGCAGGCTCCACAAAGAAGGCGCGGATGCGGCCCGGCTGGCTGGCCGGATCGAGCAGCGGGTCCGGCCCGCTCTTGGCGCGGTCGGCCCCATACAGGGTGGCGCGCTGGCTCCAGCCGCCGCAGGCCAGCATGGCGCCATCGCGTTCGATGACGAAATACGTCCGGTCGGCAACGAGCTGCGTATCGACGCCGAACACGTGGCGCGTGACGGACTCGGCCTGTTCCTGCGTATAAAATCCCGCGCTCAGTTCCACGCCGGAACGGGCGATCAGCGCATTCATGGCGGGTACGTCGGCCGGCAGCGCCACGCGCAAGCTGCTCAGAGCGCCAAAGCTGAACCAGGCACGGCGGATGCGGCCCTGCTCCACTTCATACGTCGCCACCAGTTCCTGGGCCGACACGCCATCGTCCGTGTCGCCGTGGACGATTTCATGGTCGATCACCAGCTTGCCGCAGGCTATGCGGTTGAGCAACTGCGCCCGCGGCCGGCTGGCGGCGAAACGTGCCGTGAAACGGGGGCCAATCTGCGCGCTGCCTTGCGCCAGCAAGGTATCGGGATGCTGGAATTGCTGTGCGTCATCGGCGTAGATGGCCAGCAAGGCTGGTACGTCGTGTGCGTTGTAGGCGTCCAGTTGGGCCTGGACCACCGCCGTTGGCGAAATAAGTGTATCGTTGGCAAGCGCCATGCGTGCACCTGTTGTGATGTGGTTGGAAAGTTGCAAAGCGTAACACTGTCGCTCCTGTCGCGGCGCAGTTTGCTGCGATAATTGTAAGATTCGTTATAAGATTCACCGCAAGAGACATCTTGCGGCGTCACCAATCAATCGCAAATCGCAGCAGGAGTAAATATCATGAAATGGGAAGGCAATCGCGAAAGCGACAATGTGGAAGATCGCCGTGGCGAAGACGGTGGTGGGAGCGGCGGTGGCGGCGGCTTTGGTTTTGGCGGGCGCTCGATCGGCATCGGCACCATCGTCATCGCCCTCGTCGGCTCGTATGTGCTGGGCGTCAATCCCCTGACCTTGCTGAACCTGCTCAGCGGCGGTGGCGGCCAGATCAGCACCCAGCAAAGCCAGGCGCCGGCGCGTCAGCCGCCCGAATCGGACGACATGGCCCGCTTCGTGAAAACCGTGCTGGCCGATACGGAAGACACGTGGGGCGCCCTGTTCAAGGCCGAAGGCGGCAACTATGTGAAGCCCAAGCTGGTATTGTTCTCGGGCAGCATTCCGACCGCCTGCGGCACGGGCCAGAGCGCCAGCGGGCCGTTCTACTGCCCCGGCGACCAGAAAGTCTATCTGGACCTCGATTTCTTCAACTTGATGCAGCAGCGCTTCAAGGTCTCGGGCGAGTTTGCCGAAGCCTACGTGATCGCGCATGAAGTGGGCCACCACGTGCAGAACCTGATGGGCTTGTCCGAGAAGGTCGACAATGCACGCCGCACGGCCTCGGAGCGCCAGGCTAACGCCATGTCCGTGCGCCTGGAATTGCAGGCCGACTGCTTTGCCGGCGTGTGGGCGTATCACGCGAACGCCGACCGCAAGATCCTCGAGCAAGGCGATGTGGAAGCGGCCCTGAAAGCGGCCACGGCCATCGGCGACGATGCGCTGCAGCGCCAGGCGCAAGGCCACGTCGTACCCGACTCGTTTACGCACGGCACCTCGGAACAGCGCGTGCGCTGGTTTACCAAGGGCATCGAAAGCGGCCAGATTGCCCAGTGCAATACGTTCGAGGCGCGCCAGTTGTAAATGAATCCACGCATGCCGCCCCGCGCGGGCCGGCATGCACCGCCATCAAGGCACGCCGACGTCGTAGCGCTTGCCCAGTCGTTTCAGCTCGCCCGTCTCGATCAGGCTGTTCAGTTCCTGGTCGAACTGCAGGCGCAGCTTGTCGAAAGTGGGCGAACGGGGGAAGGCGAAATAGCCGTTTTGTATCTCGATGACTTTGGGCAGGGGTTTCACCTGGCGGCCGTAGCCCAGACGGGCAATCAAGGGATCAGTATTGCGGCGGTTGCTGACGAACACGTCGACGTGGTTGTGCACCAGCATCTTCAAGCCGTTTTCCACGTTGTTGGCCACGCTGGCCTGCAAGCCGGGCCGCACGCGCTCCCAGTCCGCGCCATAGGCCCAGCCATTGAGCAGTACCACCCGGCGGTTCTTCAGCACCGCGTAGTCGCCATCCCAGCCAAAGCTGGCGTCCTGGCGCGTATAAAACACCATCTGGTCCTGGTAAAACGGCTTGTCGGAAAACGCCATGCTGGCGATGCGCTCGGGCGTCTTGTAGGGGCCGATCAGGATATCGGCCTGGCCTTGCACCAGCATGGCTTGCGCGCGCGCCCACGGCACCATGCGAAAACGCACGGTGTTGCCCGTGCGTGCCGCCATCAGGCGCAGCAGTTCCGCGCCCAGTCCGCCATATTCACCGCTGTTTTGATACTCGAACACGCGCTCGAACTGCGCGCCCACGGCCAGCAGTTCCCGGGCTGGCGCCTGCGATGGCACAAGCAGCACGGGCCACAGCAGCGCCAGGGCCAGCAGGCGCCGCCCTGCTTTTTTCATCAGCCGACGATGCGCAAGGAGTAATCGGTAGCCCGCACATCCTTGGTCAGGCTGCCGATCGAGATGCGGTCCACGCCTGTTTCGGCGATGGCGCGCACGGTGTCGACGTTGATGCCGCCGGACGCTTCCAGCAAGGCGCGGCCTTTGGTGATGGCCACGGCCTCGCGCATCATGTCGTTGCTGAAGTTGTCGAGCAGGACGGAGACGGCGCCCGCATCGAGCGCTTCCTGCAATTGCGCCAGGGTTTCCACCTCGATCTGCACGGGCACGCCCGCGTCGAGGTTGCGCGCGTTTTCCAGGGCCTGGCTGACGCCGCCCGCGGCCGCGATATGGTTTTCCTTGATCAAAATGCCGTCATACAGGGCCAAGCGCTGATTCTTGCCGCCGCCGACGCGCACCGCATACTTTTGCGCCAGGCGCAGGCCAGGCAAGGTCTTGCGCGTATCTAAAATGGACGCCTTGGTGCCGGCGACCACATCGACATACTGGCGCGTGGCCGTGGCCACGGCCGACAGCAGTTGCAGGAAATTGAGGGCGCTGCGCTCGGCCGTGAGCAAGGCGCGCGCCGGCGCTTGAATCGTGCAGACGACGCTGTCGGCCGTCATCAGGTCGCCTTCGGCGTAATGCCAGGCAATGTCGATGCTGCGGTCCAGGCTTTTCATGATGCCTTCGAACCACGGCGCGCCGCACAGCACGGCCGCTTCGCGCACGATGACACGTGCCGTGACGATATGGTCGGGCGGTACCAGCTCGCCCGTCAGGTCGCATTGACCCACGTCTTCCAGCAAGGCGACCAGCAAATTGCCTTCGAACGCGCGCGCCAGGGCCGCATCAAAAGGAGCGAAAGAATTAACGAGGGTACTCATGCTGGACCGATTCCTTGGAACAATGTGGTTTCTTTTGCCAGGTCCGCGCCCGGCTTGAGGCCTGCCTTCTTGGCGGCGGCGAAGTCGAGCATGCGATTGATCGAGCGCACGGCCAACTGGCCGACGGCGGGATCGACGTGGATTTCGTTGTGCATGTTTTCCAGCGTTTGCGCCAGGTTCAGCAAGCCGTTCATGGCCATCCACGGGCAATGTGCGCAGCTTTTGCAGGTGGCGCTGTTGCCGGCCGTGGGCGCTTCGATGAAGCGTTTGCCCGGTGCGGCCGCGCGCATCTTGTGCAGGATGCCGTTGTCGGTGGCGACAATGAAGGTGTCCGTGTCCATGGTTTGCGCCGCCGCAATCATTTGCGACGTGGAACCGACCATATCGGCCAGCGCCACCACGTTCGCGGGCGACTCCGGATGCACGAGCACCTTGGCTTGCGGATACTCTTCCTTGAGCAAATCGAGTTCGATGCCCTTGAATTCGTCATGCACGAGGCAGGAGCCCTGCCACAGCAGCATGTCGGCGCCCGTCTGCTTTTGAATATACCCGCCCAGGTGCTTGTCGGGCGCCCACAGGATTTTCTTGCCCTGCGCATGCAGGTGGGCAACGATATCGAGTCCGATGGACGAGGTCACCATCCAGTCCGCGCGCGCTTTGACGGCCGCGCTGGTGTTGGCGTAGACGACGACCGTGCGGTCCGGATGGGCGTCGCAGAAGGCCGTGAATTCATCGGCCGGGCAGCCGAGGTCGAGCGAGCAGGTCGCGTCGAGGTCGGGCATCAGCACGGTTTTCTCGGGACTGAGGATCTTTGCCGTTTCGCCCATGAAGCGCACGCCGGCCACGACCAGGGTCTTGGCCGGATGGTCGCGCCCGAAGCGGGCCATTTCCAGGGAATCGGAGACGCAGCCGCCCGTGGCTTCGGCCAGGTCTTGCAGGTCAGCATCAACGTAGTAGTGGGCAACGAGCACGGCTTCGCGCTCGATCAGCAGGCGCTTGATGCGCGTGATCAATTCGGCTTTTTCAGCCGGGGAAGGCGTCGCTGGCGTGCGTGCCCAGGCGTGGGCAGTGCAGCTGGCTCCGTCTTGTGGATGTTCGTACTCGACGGATTTGATGGCTAAAGTTTGCATGGCTGTGTCAAACAAAAACGGGATAGACCGGCACGATTGCAATAAAGCAGGTGCGCCGGAACGAAAGGACCGCGGCGCGTCGGTGTGGTGCTGGGTGGCAGCTGGCCGGAATTGTCGGATTACGCTCCACCTCGGCGGCCCCGCTAATCCGACCTACGCGACCAACTCACCCTGACGTAGGTCGGATTAGCGCACAGCGCGTAATCCGACGCAACGTTACACTACAAATTAATCAATACCCTGGCTCTTCAAATAGTCTTCGTAGTTGCCACGGTAATCGACCACTTCATCTTCCTTGATCTCGATGATGCGGTTCGCCAGCGAGGAGACGAATTCGCGGTCATGCGACACGAAGATCAGGGTGCCAGCGTATTTTTCCAGCGCGATGTTCAGGGACTCGATCGATTCCATGTCCATGTGGTTGGTCGGTTCATCGAGCATCAGCACGTTGTGGCGGCCCAGCATCAGCTTGCCGTACATCATGCGGCCTTTTTCACCACCGGACAGTACCTTGACGGCCTTCTTGACATCGTCGCCGCCGAACAGCAAGCGGCCCAGGATGGAGCGCACGGCCTGGTCGTCGTCGCCCTCTTTCGTCCACTGGCCGATCCAGTCGGTCAGGTTCGTGTCTTTGGCGAAATCTTCCGTCGGATCTTGCGGCATGTAGCCCACGTTGGCGTTTTCCGCCCACTTCACGCGGCCCTGGTCAGGCTGCAAGCCGGCGATGTCGCCCGCGATGCAGCGCAGCATGGTGGTCTTGCCGGCGCCGTTGGCGCCGATGATGGCGATGCGTTCGCCCGCCTCGACCATGATGCTGAAGTTCTTGAACAGCTGCCGGTCGAAACCTTTCGAGATGTTCTCCACTTCCACGGCCAGGCGGTGCAATTTCTTTTCGCCGTCGAAACGCACGAAGGGATAGGCGCGCGACGATGGCTTGATGTCGTCGACCTTGATCTTTTCGATCTGCTTGGCGCGCGACGTGGCCTGGCGGGCCTTCGACTTGTTCGCGGCGAAGCGGCGCACGAATTCCTGCAGCTCGGCAACCTTGTCTTTCGCTTTCGCGTTGTTGGCCAGCTGCTGGTTGCGCGCCTGGGTCGAAGCGAACATGTATTCGTCGTAATTGCCTGGGTAAATCTTCAGGGTGCCGTAGTCCATGTCGGCCACGTGGGTGCAGACCTGGTTCAGGAAGTGGCGATCATGGGAAATGATGATCATGGTGGAGTTGCGCTCGTTGAGCACGTCTTCCAGCCAGCGAATCGTGTTGATATCGAGGTTATTCGTCGGCTCGTCGAGCAGCAGGATGTCCGGGTTCGAGAACAGCGCCTGCGCCAGCAGCACGCGCAGCTTCCAGCCTGGCGAGACATTGCTCATCGGGCCTTGATGCAGGTCGATGGCGACACCGGCGCCCAGCAGCAGTTCGCCGGCGCGCGATTCGGCCGTGTAGCCGTCGTATTCGGAGACCTTGCCTTCCAGCTCGGCGGCCTGCATGTAGTCGTCGTCCGTCGCTTCCGGGTTCGCGTAGATCGCGTCGCGTTGCTGGATGGCGGCCCACATTTCCGTGTGGCCCATCATGACGACGTCGAGGACGCGCATGTCTTCAAAGGCAAACTGGTCCTGGCGCAGCTTGCCCAGGCGCTCGTTGGTATCGAGCATGACGTTGCCGCCCGACGGATCCAGATCGCCGCCCAGGATCTTCATGAACGTCGACTTGCCGCAGCCGTTCGCGCCGATCAAACCATAGCGGTTGCCGTCGCCGAACTTGACGGAGATATTCTCAAACAATGGCTTTGCGCCAAACTGCATCGTAATATTTGCTGTAGATAGCATGTGATATTGGGTCTTTATTCAGTTAAAACAGCTAGTTAGGTACTTTGCACCCATTATACAGCACCCACCCTCTTCCCTCTATAGGGGGCCAGCCAGGACGTTGGAAATCAATGCAAAGAAATAATGGCAAGAAAATACGATTGCCGTATTCCCATTTAGCAGATACGCTGCGCGGCATCCGTTTTCTCCCCTCCACCTTACAGGCCTCACTTGAAAAAAATCACCATCGCCGCCGCCGTGGCCGCCGTTGCCGTCGCCGCCACCGCCTATGCCTCGCCCTACTACGCCTTGCACCAGATCAAGACCGCGCTGGCCGAACGCAACGCAGAAGCCCTGGCCGCACACGTGGACTTCCCCGCCTTGCGCGCCAGCGTCAAGACGCAGCTGGAGGCCAGCATGGCGCGCAGCATCGAAGCGACCGCCGGCAGCGGCAACCCGCTCGCCGCCCTGGGCCAGCGGGTTGCCAGCGCCATGCTGGGCAAGATGGTCGATACCATGGTCTCGCCGGCAGGCGTCGTCGCGCTGGTCAACAAGAGCGCCGTCGGCCCGCAAGCAAGTGAGACGGCGAATGCACCCGCCGATGGCGCGCAGAAAAAGGCCGAGTATTCGGCAGGCTATGCTGGCGTGAACACCTTTGTCGTGCGTGCGAAAGACGGTAATGCGCAGGACGGCGCACTGGTCCTGCTGCGCCATGGCGTGTGGGGCTGGAAACTCAGTTCAATCGAGATTGCGTCGGCGATGGCCGCACGTTAAGCGGGAAATTTCATGCTGAAACACCCAGCTTTATCGCTGGCCATGGTCATTGCCAGCGCCACATCACTCGCCCACGCCCTCGATGGCACAGCCGGGAGCAGCCACTCTGTTGCCGCGCGCATGCAGACGGAAACTTCCACGGCCGCCGATCCCGACGCTCCCGCCCCGCTGCCCGTGCCCAGCGACATTTCGCTGGCCGAACTGGAGCGCCGTCTGGCATTGGGCCAGGCGCAGGCCGCTGAAAAACACTATACCAGCGCGCTCGATCCGGCCGTGCTGAGCACTCTGGCGCAGCAAATGGGCTGTATGGATATCGTCGGCGTGCAGCCGTTCGGTTTCCCGCTGGAACAAGCGCAGCCCACCGTCCTGAGCGGCGCGCACCTGCTGGCCCGCTGCCCGGACCGGGCCTATGTGACGATCACGGCCATGTCGATGGCGGGCAAAACTGGCAAGCGCGCCAGCATGTCGGTGCAATCGTTCAAGCAGACTGTGGATGGCAGGCCCGCGCGGCGCCTGTATTACAAGGCGCCCAACGGACGCCAGAAGGAATCGCTGACCATCATCGATGGCAGCTATGCGTATGCGCTTGAGTACTGGTCGCTCGATGACAGCCAGCAAAGCGGCATGGTCGGCATGCGCCGGATGGAAACATTAACGTTGCCGCAACAAGCCGGGCAAAATTAGTCAATATACTGTATATTTATACAGTTATCGACTATTCTCCTGTCCGCCATGCCTGCACACCCGCACAACGCCTTGCCCTACACCATCTGCGTCAGCGCCACGATCGACGCGGAGGTCGAGCAAACCATCCTCGATGGCTTGAACGCCTACAACGATGCCATCACCGGCTATAGCGACAGGCAGGTATTGAGCGTGGTCGTGCGCGACCGCGACAGCCAGCGGGTGCTGGGCGGCGCCATGGGCCGAACCTCGCTGGGCCTGCTGTTTCTCGATCTGTTTTATTTGCCCGCCGCCTTGCGCGGGCTGGGCCTGGGCAGCCAGATACTGGCGCAATTCGAAGAGGAAGGACGCCGGCGCGGCTGCGCTTCGGCGGTACTGTACACCATCAGTTTCCAGGCGCCCGAATTTTACGAACGGCGCGGCTGGCGCCGCTTCGGCGACATCGCCTGCAGCCCGGAAGGCACGAGCCGGGTATTCATGAGCAAGGCCTTGTAGGCATATAAACGACAATGGCTGACGGCAAACCTGCCACCAGCCACTATCAAGCACGGTCAACAACCGCTGCTTACATGCCCAGCGACTTGAGCAGGTCGGCGTTGTCGTCGTCTTCCGGTTCCGCTGCAGGCGCCGGAGCGGCGTCCCGTTCGCGGTTCGCGAATTCGCCATCCATCAGCGAGTCGGCGTCGACTTCGCGCGAATCGAAATCGTGCAGCTTGATGAACTCGGTACGGTCGATCGCCAGTTCCAGATAGAAAATATTGTTCTTTTCCGTATAGAACGTGACGCGGCGCATTTCCGGGCGGTCCAGCGGCGTGTCGACGCTAAGCATCACCTGCTTGTTCAGCACCAGCATCTTCGGCTGGCTCTGGGTGATGTTCGTTTGCAGTTCGCGCCGCACCTTGCCCGTGAAGTCGCCCACGATCTGGTTCATCAGCTCGCCCATGATGTTCGACACTTCGTCCGACGTGTAGAAGCTGGCCAGTTCCGACTTCGGCATGCCCATGTGCAACATGTAGCGCTCGTAGATTTCCATTGCCGTATCGGCGGCAAAATTGAGCACCACCAGGCCTGTGAAACCGCCATCGAACATGACGAAACAGCCGATGTCCGGCTTCAGGCCGGTCTTCGTAATGCGCTGCACCATGCCTGAATAATTGACTTTACTTTGCGTTGCAACGTTGAGCACCCGAACCACCGAGTTGCACAAACTCATCAACAAATCTTCTGTACCGTACACAACATCCTTTTCTGCATCCATGAGCAACCTCTCCTACTATTTTTAAGATGACAGCACTGTTCCCTGCCCGCCGCGAGCCGAAACTGACAGTTTCACTCAGCAGGCGGACGACTTCACCTTTGCATGCCTGACCTTGCGTGGCGGGGCGCGCCGCGTTGCCGCCGGTACGAACCGCCCTCTTACCTTTTTCTGTATAGAAATAACTGTATAGAAATAAGTATCATGCGCAGAATACCCAGATGTAACATTTCCGTCCAGCCATACCTGCATTTACTTGACGATCTGTGCGGAAATACCAATACATCGCAAGGCAACATTATGCGGAAGATAAGCATGCAGAAAGAATCAGCCTGGCACGCTTGAAACCATGGCGAAAAGGCAGCATCACGTATACTGCCCCCGCGGGACGCAACGGCGCCGCCAGGACAACAACCAGCGAAAGGCATGAGAGGATGAGTACACTGCAAGAACAGGCAACGGCGGAAATGATGGCGGCCGTGGAGGCGTGGTTTGCCGAGCGCCTGAAGCGCACCGATCTGGAAAGCGCCGTGAATCGGACCACCCTGCAGATGGGCATCTTTAATGATTTCTTGCTCGACTACAAACCAGGACGCACCACCGCCGACGAGATCGACCTGGGCTTCGACGACGACGTGCGTCCCCGCACGCCGGCGCGCCTCGATGAAGCCGTCGTGCGCGACAGCATCGCCCCCCAACTGGTTGCCATGGTGCAAGCGAAGCTGGAGGCGCTGGCCGACACACCGATGATCGACTACCGCTTCAGCTTTCGCGGCAAATTCCAGACGGCGCAGGGCAAGCTGCACCTGACCTTGCTGGAATACGTCAACGAAGGCAAGCGCCAAACCCTGCTCGAACGCATACATACTTACGTCACGCAAAAACTCGAGCACGGCAACCGGCCGACGAAAAAACTGGAAACCTTCTTCCTCGCGCGCCACCTGCTCGATCCCCTGCTGTTTCCACAGCCCGATATCGCCTGGACGATCGCCCTATTCGAGCGCATCGAGCAACTGAACAAGTCGCGCCCGCAAGCGCTGGCAGAGCATCGCAGCGACATCATCCAGGCCGTGACGGCCTGGGCGGAAAAGCAGTTCCTGCCGCAGTTCTATGACGTGCAGAAATCGAGCTACCGCAGCGCCGAATACAGCTTGAAAGCGGGCGCGGCGCCAGACGCGCAGGCGCTGGCGCCGATCGACCTGCTGCTGTATGGCGCCGTGATGATCTTGCGCCACGAACCGAGCTACGCCAAATCGACGGGCCTGAAATTCCTGGAAATCGCGCGCGAACTGGGTAGCGAACGGGCCGTGCGCATGCTCAAGGAAGGCAGCGGCACTTTCGCGCCCGACGCCATCCACCTGAAAAATGCCCAGCTGGAATGCCGCGCCAACGATGTGTTTGCCACGATCAACATCAGCATCGTCCAGGAAGAGGAAGACGCGTATGCGCAGGCGTTGGCGTTCGTCACGCATTTGCTGAACAACGGCTTTCCGAAAAGCTACCAGATCAAGCTCAAATCGAAGGTCAAGGCATATCTGCCGCTCAAGGGACTGGCGAAATCCGACACGCACCGCTTCTTTGCCAACGCCCTCGCCTGGCCCGCCCTGCAGCCGCAGCTGGAAGCGTATGCGCGCGCCGCCATCGAGCAATTCGAATTTTATGCCGACACGGAAGGCGAAAAGAACTGCATGCCAGGCAGTTACGCCACGTTTGGGCTGGGCCTGCTCGACGCTCGCTATTTCCCGCTGGTGCAGCACTACATGGCGAACGTCGACGAGGAACACCAGTGTGTGCAAGACCAGTTCACGGCGGCCTTTGCTGAAAAGCATGGCGTCACGCCAGACTCCGTCCCCGTGCTGGCGGCCTGCCTGCGCGCGTGCACGGATAACGCCAAAGTGAAAATCCAGGCGGAACTGGAAGATGTCGAGAAACTGGAACTATTCTTCCAGCAACTGCAAGGGCTGGAAGGCTATCAGGTGGAACACATGCTGTATCCAGTCTGGGGCAAGCTGGAAAAACTGGCGACGCTGGCGCGCAAGGCGCAAGGCCGGCGCAAGGAGCTGCTGCTGGCCTTGCTTGAAGCGGCCAGCAAGGCGTAGGCCAAATGTGTGCAACGTTATGACTTTCACCATTTATAATGCGGGCGCTAAAATTTCTTTAAAGCATCTTTTGGCGCCTGACATTGAATCGTGGAGAAAATACATGCAAAACACACACACAACCTCGCGCGCCGCCCTGCTGGCGGCAAGCATGGCCGCCGCCTTGGCGCTGGCCCAGCCCGCCATCGCCGCCGACACTGCGGAACTGGCTCCGCTGGACGTGGCCAATCTGTACATCAAGACCATCATCAACCAGGAAGAAGCCAGCGTTGCCAAACTCAACGCCTACCTGCGCCCGACCCGCCTGGCGGGCCATCAAAGCGCCGAATACGCATCGTACAGCGGCTTGAAGGAAGCGGATGCCAAGTTCCCAACGCAAACGGGCAAGCTGATCGCCGACCTGTTCCCCGCGACCATGCGCGCGGCCCTGACGCCGGCCGCCGAACAGCTGGCCGCGAACGTTATCGCCGCCAAGAATGGCGCCGCCTGCCAGGCCACCAAGGCGGACCCGGTCACGGTGGAAAACGGCATGCAGACGGTCGCCGTCAGCTTCGAATGCCAGGTCGTCAAGGCGCCTGTCGCCTGGGCGCCTGCGGCCCAGCAACTGGCGAAGAGCGGCTGCAAGGTCGAGCAATGCAAGGCCGGCCTGGAAAAGATCGCCGCAACCTACACGAACTCGCCGAAGCAGACGTGGCGCGCCGTGTTTGGCGTCAGCCGCGAAAAGAACTCGGAAGCGTGGCGCAACGATTTCGCGCGCGAAACCTTCGATGAAATCTGGGAATACTTGTAATCCTACACGGAGCTTTAAACTGCCGATGGACAAGCCCAAACTGACCCCAGTCGCCCAGCCTGCAGGCCTGGCCTTGCTGCAGCTGCTCGCCCCCGAGCATGTGGAGGTCACGCTGGGCGCGCAAGTGCTGGCGCAGGACTTGCGCGCCCTTCACGGCAAGCAATTGCTGGCGCTGCTGCGCCGGCTGCGTGCAGCCCAATCCAACCAGCAGCATTATGCGGGCGCGAGCGTCGAACAGGCCGAACAGCTTTTTGGCGCCGCCATCGCCGCCGTCAAGGCGGAACTGGCCACGCGCCCGCATATCCCCAACAAGCAGGAAGCGAAGGCCTTGCGCCAGGCGGCGGCGAAGAAGCGCTGATCAAGGCGCAAGCAAGGCCGTTTCGTGTGGGCAAGCTCGCCGGCCCCCTCCTATAATCGGAGGCTCTATTGTTTCCGCTACAGAAAGTTCCCCATGCCCACACAATTTTCCCGCTACGTATTTGGCTGCGCCATGCTGGCACTGTCCAGCCTGGCGGCTGTTCAGGCGGCCAGCCTTCCGCCCATCGGCCCCGTCGACGCGCGCGCCGTGTGGCAGGAACGCTCGCTGTCGGCTTGCCGCAGCGAACAATCGACGACCGCGCCCGACGTCTGCCTGCTGCGCACCATGCAGCGCAGCGGCGCGCATCCGCAAGCCATCGCCGCCGCCAGGATGCTGGTGAAGGCAAACAACGCCGGCTTCATCTCCGCCTGGCGCCCGCTGGGCAAGGCGGCCTTGGCCACCGTTACCTATCCATTCCGCGCCAACACGAATGAAGGCACCTTGCTGATCGGCAGCGATGGCGCCGCCATCGACGTCGACGAAGGCTCCGTGGGCGAGGAAGACCGCGCCACGCCGGCCTGGCGCGCGTTTGCCGCCGCCCATCCGGACTCTGTCCCGTTTGCACCCGCCGACTTCGTCGGCAGCACGGCGACCAGCGATGGCGGCCAGAGCGTGCTGTTTTCCACGCCCCTGATCACCTGCCACGCCTGCGCCGAGGATGGCGCCCTGCTGGTCGCCTACACGATCGACAAGGCAGGTATCGTGCGCGAGCGGAAACTCTTGACGATCAAGTAATACTGCATCAAAGATAAGATAGAATTGCCCGATGGCATGTCCATACACGTACATGCCATCTATCCACTACTTATCACGGGAAACCATGCGCCGCTCCTGCCTTGCACTGCACCTCGCCGCCGCCCTGCTGCTGTCCAGCCCCTTCCACCTCGCCATTGCCGCGCCCGCCGCCACCGCTTCCTCCAGCGCGGCCACGCCCCTCGTCATCGGCGAAAGTTTCAGCATCGATTCGCTGGCGCTGAAAGAAAAGCGCCACATCAATGTGTACATGGCGCGCGCCTGGGATACGCCGCCCGATGCGCCGCTGCCCGTGCTGTACATGCCGGACGGCGGCGTAGCGGAAGATTTTTTGCACGTGGCCGGCTTGCTGCAAGTGTCGGTAGCGAATGGCACGATGCGCCCTTTCATGCTGGTCGGCATGCAAAACACGCAGCGCCGGCGCGATTTGACGGGGCCGACGGAGAATGCGGAAGACCGCAAGATCGCCCCCATTGTGGGTGGCGCGTCGGCCTACCGGGCCTTCATCCGCGACGAACTGATGCCGGAAGTCAGGCGCCGCTACCGCACGACGGGTGAGACGGCCATCGTCGGCGAATCGCTGGCCGGCCTGTTCGTTGTGGAAACCTATCTGCTGGAACCGCAGCTGTTCGACCATTACCTGGCCTTCGACCCCAGCCTGTGGTGGAATCACGGCGCCCTGCCGCGCCAGGCGGCCGGGCTGGTAGCCAAGGGCACACCAGGCAAGCACAGCCTGTATCTGGCGTCCAGCAGCGAGTCAGGCATCGCCATCGAAGTGCAGCGCCTGGCCGAGGTGCTGGAGAAACAGGCGCCGCGCGGCCTGCAATGGCATGTGGAAAAAATGCCGGAAGAAACCCACGGCACGATCTATCACCCGGCAGCCCTGAAGGCGTTCCGCAGCGTTTTCCAGCCGCAGGCACCGGCCAGGCAGTAAGACATGGACAAACTGTAATCTGGCGAGGGGCGTAGCCGCAGGATCGGGCGGGTAAAATCGGCGGCCCTGCTTTCCCCGCCCGAGTCCGATACCCATGAGCTTCTTGCAATTATTTATACTTTCCATCGTCCAGGGCTTCGCCGAGCTGCTGCCCGTGTCCAGCTCCGCCCACGTCATCATGGCGGAAAAATGGATGGGCCTCGATCCCACCTCGCCGGAGCTGACCATGCTGCTGGTGATGCTGCATACGGGCACCATGTTCGCCGTCATCGTGTATTTCTGGAAATCCTGGCGCGCCACGTATTTCAGTTCGGCCAGCGCCTTCCGCAGCAATGTGCTGCTGCTCGCGGCCGCCACGGCCCTGACGGGCATCGTCGGCTTCGGATTGCTGAAGGGCATTACGCACGTCATGAGCAAGGATGCGCCCGGTTTTGAAATCGAGCACCTGTTCGGCAACGCGAAGCTGATGGCCGCCGCGCTGGCTGCCGCCGGCGTGCTGATCATTGTGTCGTCGCGCCTGCAAGCGCGCCAGCATGGCACCTTGTCCATCGGCAAGGCGATGGTGATCGGCGCCGTGCAAGGCCTGTGCCTGCCTTTCCGGGGCTTTTCCCGCTCGGGCGCCACCATTTCCGCCGGCATCGCCATGGGCGTGCCGCAGCGCCGCGCCGAGGAATTCAGCTTTGCCCTAGCCGTCGTACTGACGCCGGCCGTGCTGGTCAAGGAAGGCTGGCGCTTTTACCAGGCCGTGGCAAATGGCAGCCTGGACCATCTGGAACACGGCAACAGCCTGCTGCACCTGCTCGGCCCCAGCCTGCTGGGCATGCTGCTGTCCTTCCTGGCCGGCTTGCTGGCCCTGCGCTGGCTGTCACGCTGGCTCGAGCAAGGGCGCTGGCATTTCTTTGGCGCGTATTGCCTGCTGGCCTCCTTGGTAGTGCTGTACCTGGGGTAAAATCGCCGGGTTTGCAGTTTATACACACATCCCAGCCAGGTTTACAGAAAGCCAACGATGAATTTCGCCGCCACCGCCGCCCTCTCGCTTGCCATGTCCACCGACGCCTTCGCGGCCGCCGTGGGCAAGGGCGCCGCCCTGCACAAGCCGCAATGGCGCGAGGCGCTGCGCACGGGCCTGATCTTTGGCGTCATCGAAGCCATCACGCCCATCATCGGCTGGGCCCTGGGCAGCGTGGCCGCACCTTACGTGGAAGCGTGGGACCACTGGATCGCCTTCAGCCTGCTGGGCATCATCGGCTTGCTGATGATACGCAACGCCCTTTCCGATGCCGACGAGGAAGAGGCGCCGGCCCAGTCGCACTCGTTCTGGGTGCTGGCCGTGACGGGCCTGGCCACCAGCATCGACGCCATGGTGGTGGGCGCTGGCCTGGCCCTGCTGGGCGCAAATATTGTCGTGACTGCCGCCGCCATCGGTTTTTCCACCTTCGTCATGGTGACCCTGGGCGTGATGCTGGGCCGCGTGCTGGGCACGGTGGCGGGCCGGCGCGCCGAACTGGTGGGTGGCCTGGTGCTGATCGTCATCGGCTGCGTGATTCTGTACGAGCATATCGGCCATCCGGCCTGATGGTGGGCCGGGCAACGGGCGCGCACGCCACAGGCACCAGCGTGGCTGGCGACGCGCTTTGTGCTACATTCAAGGCTCTGCATTCCTGTCTCGCAAGGTGACCATCATGGAAACTCTTGAGCTGCTTTTTGCCTCGCTGGTGCGCGAAACGGCTGAATCGATACGCGATCACCACGTCCCATTTGCCATCAAACACGACGAGCGCGCCTATTTCGAGTGGATGGATGGGCATCCGATCAATGGCTATATCCAGGAAGCGTATCGGGAGATCGAGGAAACCGCCCAGCAGATCCGCGCCATTCGCGCGGGGTGATGACGCTTGCCGCAAGCTACTGCGCGGGGCGCTTTGCGGCCTGCGATGCTCACCGTACTTATGTACGGTTGCGCTTCTCGGCCACAAATCGCCACCGCTCGCTACGCTTGCAGCAAGCGTCGATACGCTAGTTGAACCGTTGCTTGAATTGGCGGTCTTGAGCCAAATCAAACACTCAGCTGTTCGATACGCATAAAAAGGTCCGGGCCACGACAATCGGGTCTGGAGGCGGGAGACATGGATCAGGGACAAAAACACCAGATCAGGGGCTATGAATTTCATGTGGCGGGGGCGCTGGAGAAGGATGGGCGCTACCGGGGCATGATTTTGATCAGCAAGCGCGGCGATACGCAGCAGGTGTACGCCAAGCCCGTGCTGGTTGAAACGCCGAGCAGTTTCAAGTCCGTGCATGCGGCTTTGATCGAGGCCTCGGCGTATGCCCAGGAACTCATCTATAACGGCGCCATCAAGGCGCTGCTGCCGGCCGATGCGCCGCTCGCGGGAAAGCAGGCGCCGCAGCCGCCGGATTTCGTCGGCAACTGACGCCGGCAAGCCCATCCGGACGCCTTGGCGGCGCGTATAATGACGCGCTTTCCCGGATGAAAACACAGAACAATGGAATATGTGAACTTGCCGCTGGTCTTCCTCGTCGGCTGCGCGCTGATCGCCTTGCTGGCCAAGAAGAATGGCTATTCGTGGTACCTGTTTTTCTTTGCCATCGCCGTGCCCGTGCCCCTGTTGCTGCTGGCCTTGCCACATGTGCTGGGTGTGGAGACCGCCTCACTGACCTCCGTACGGCTGGGCGCTACCCTGCTCTTCCCCCTGGCCGGCCTGCTGCTGGCCCTGCGGGGCAAGCGCTAAGGCAGTTTCAACGTGCCGACACGCCATCGGCCAGGCGCCAGCCGATGGACAGCGCCAGTTGCTGCGCCTCTTTTTCATTGCTGCAATCGTCGTAGTCGCAAGTGTCCGCATACGCGCCGCAGGCCTGGTTCTGGCTCACATACGAGCCGACCCAGCGGCCATCGCGGCGCTGGCTGGCCGTGGCGCTGATGATAAAGCCTTTATGGATGGTGGGATTTTCAAAAGACATATTTCCTCCGGTGCAAGAAGCGTCAGGAAGCTGACTGGTCCCTACTGTGCGCCACGCGCCGCTGGCAGTCTGTACGTTTGATCACACACAGGAAGCGCGCACGCGCCTGCCCGCGCGGCGCCCGGCGATCGGGTATGATTTCGCCATGTGTGGACGATTCGATCAAAATGACACGGCGCCCGTGCTGGCGTCGTCCTTCGGCTGGACCGACGCCGTATTCGACAGCGAAGCCGAGCCGCACCTGAACGTGTCGCCCGGCACGTACCGGCCCGTGCTGCACATCCAGGATGGCGTGCACAGGGTCGACGATGTCTTCTGGGGCTACCGGCCCGCCTGGGCAACCGCGGCCACACCCGCTCCCGGCAAGAAAAAAATCCCCATTGCCATCAATGCCCGCCTGGAAAAACTCGCCGGCGCCTACTGGAAACCCTTGCTGCGCGCGGGGCGCGGCATCGTTTGCGTACATGGCTGGTATGAATGGACTGGGGAAAAAGGCACGAAGCAGCCGTGGCACATCCACCGCCGCGACCGGGCGCCCCTGTTCCTGCTGGCGCTGGCCCAGTTCGGGCCATACAAGGTCAATCGCGAGGAAGCAGGCTTCGTGCTGGTGACGGCCGACAGCCTGGGCGGCATGGTCGATATCCACGACCGCCGCCCCGTGGCCGTCAGCCAGGAAGACGCGCACCGCTGGCTCGATCCCGCCCTGACACCCGAGCAAGCCCTGCACCTGGCGCGCACCTGCATGCTGGATGTGGAACTGTTCGAGTGGCATGCCGTCGACAATCCGCTGGTGCCGACCGCCAAGGCCAAAGCACCATCGCCGGCCGCGGCGCAAAGCACGTTTGACTGGGGAACGGACTAAGGCAATGGATTAAGGCAAGCGCGCCAGCCGGCGCCACAGCGCCTCCATCGGCCCTTGCCGAAAGTAACGCAGCCAGTAACGGCTCAGCACCACCTGCCCCGCCATGATCAGCACGGCCAGGCCCAGCATCTCGGCCGGACGCAAACTGGCGCCCCAGCCCAGGCCCGGCCCCTGCAGCAGCCACGTGCCGATCAGCGACTGCAGCAGATAGTTGCTCAACGCCATGCGTCCCACGGGCGCCAGCCATGTTCCAAGCCAGCGCAGCATGAAGGGACCGGCCAGCATCAGCGCGGCCACGTAGCCGGCCGCCAGCACGGGGCCGCCGGCGAACAGGCCCACTTCGAACAGGGCCGTATCGAACACGGTTTGATACGGATCGGCTACCTGCCAGGCGACGGCCCCGGCCGCCAGCAGGTTGAACGGCAAGCCCAGGCCCAGTCCCACAGCGCGCACCCGGCGCCACAGGCGCTGGTGGCGCTGCGGCTGCGTCAGCCAGCCACAACGCACGGACAAGATGCCCAGCAGGAACAGCACGATGATATGCGGCAGCATGACGGTGGCGTACAGCAAGGAGACGAGGAAATCGTTGGCGCGCAACCTGGCCACGGCCCATGCGCCGCCTTGCGTGTAGGTGGCGTACCGCTGCGCAAAGCCTTGCAGGTCGCGCGCGATGTCCGGCGCGCCGCCCTGCTGGCCCACGGGAATCAACAGGCACATGAACAGCAGAAAACCGGCGGCCACCAGCCAGGCGCGGTTGCGTATGCGGCTGAGCCTGGCGGATGCCAGCGGCAGGATCAGCATGCCGGCCACGGCATACGAGGTCAGCACGTCGCCGCTCCAGATGAGGAAACCGTGCAGCAGACCAAACACGAGCAGCCAGCGCAGCCGGCGCCGGTAGACCGCTTGCGCCTGCTCCCAGCTGCCCAGCTGGCGTTGCAGCGAACGTGTCTGCAGGGCAAAACCGGCGCCAAACAAAAACGCGAAGATGGGATAGAACTTGAATTGCGCCAGCGCCGCAATCCCGAAAATGACGAGCTGGTCGAGCACAGGCGGCTGTGCCGGCAAGGTGCCGTAGCGCAAGGAAATCGTGCCCCAGGCAAAGCCCCAGATATTCACCAGCAGGATGCCAAACACGGCAAGACCGCGCAGCACGTCGAGCTGCAGCAACCTGCCGGGCTTGGCGGACTTGGCGTTCAGGGAGTTCAGGGGCGCGCCAGGGTCGGGTAGTCGGTCACCTGCAAGCTGAAGCCGGACGCATCCGACTGCAGGCGCGCGTGGCCGCCGAACGGCAAGGTGACGCGGCGGCGTATATGGCCGAATTCCAGTCCCGTCAGCACGGGCACGGGCAGGCGCTGGCGCACATAGGCCAGCATGGCGTCGAAATCATAACCGTTATCCATGGGGCTCAATTTATAGGCGGAAAAATCACCGAGCACCACGGCTTGCTGGCGCCCGATCACGCCCGCGTGCAGCAATTGCAGCAGCATGCGCTCGACCCGGTACGGGTGTTCGTTGACGTCTTCCAGGAACAAAATGCCGCCATCGATTTCCGGGAAATACGGCGTGCCCAGCAAGTGAACCAGCATGGCCAGGTTACCGCCCCATAATTTACCGCTGACTTCGACCTGCGGATTGCCCGCCGCCGTGCCCGTGACCGTGTGCGTGGGACCTGCCAGGCACGACCATAGTTGATCCAGTGTAAATTGCTCGGGCTCGTCGCGCGTAAAATCGTCGCAGAGCATGGGGCCGGCAAAGCTGGCGCGGCCCGTTTTCGCCATCAAGCCCATGTGGAAGGCCGTGAAATCGCTGTAGCCGACAAACAGCTTGCCACTGTCCGCCATGCCGTCGAAATCGATGTCGGGCAGGAGGCGGCTGATGCCGTAGCTGCCGCGCAAGGCGATCACCACCTGCACGTCCGGGTCGGCGGCGGCCGCGTGCAGCTGCGCCAAACGGCCCCCATCCGTGCCGCCGAAGCGCTGGAATATGTGCTCGTGGTCGTAGTAATTGTGGACGGTGGCGCCTTGCGCCTGCAAGCGGGCGATGCCGCGTTCCAAAGCCGCCGCGTCGGGCGCATAACCGCCCGGTGCCACGATGGCGATGCCAATCTCAGGTGTCTTCAAAATGCCCGTGCCTTCAAAAGTTGTGGGCGCGCCGAGTTACTTTTAAGCTGGCTGGGAGCGCATCTGGGGCGCCATCTTACCTTGCAGATGCACATCGATCAAGGCGAGCAGGCGCTCGATCAGCTGGGGCGGCATGTCGTGTCCCATGCCTTCGATCACTTCCAGCCGGGCGCCCGGAATCAGCGCCGCCGTATCGATGCCGCAGGCGACGGGGATCAAGGGGTCGTCCGCGCCATGGATCACCAGCGCCGGACAGCTGATGCTTGGCAACAAGGCCGTACGCTCGCCCGAGGCGGCAATGGCCACCATCTGCCGCGCCACGCCTTCCGGGCAACTGCCGCGCTGCAGCGCCGCTTCGATGCGCTGGTACAGCAATTTTTCCGACACGGGATAGGCGGGACTGCCGATGACGCGCACCGTGGCTGCCATGTGCGCCATCAGTTCGGCGCGGCTGGCATTGCGTTTCGGACGTTGCAATAGCGCATTGCGCGCCGCCCGCGTGGGGCCGGGCAAGCCGCGCCGGCCGCTGCTCGACATGATGGACGTCAGGCTGAGCACCTGCTGCGGCGCGCGCGCCGCCATCACTTGCGCGATCATGCCGCCCATCGACACGCCGATCACGTGCGCCTGCGCAATGCGCAAGGCCGCCAGCAAGCCCAGCGCGTCGTCCGCCATGTCATTGAGGGTATAGGAAGTTTTGAGAGGCCAGCCGAGCAGGTTTTTCACGTAGGCCAGCGGCAGATACGGTTTGCCCGCCAGCGCCATCTTGCTCGACAGTCCGCTGTCGCGGTTGTCGAAACGCAGCACCCGAAAGCCTTGCTCGACGATGCCTTCGACGAAGTCCGCCGGCCAGGCGATCAGTTGCATGCCCAGGCCCATGACCAGCAGCACGCACGGATCGTCGGGGTCGCCGTGGCTTTCATAAGCTATGTTGAGGCCGTTCGCCATGATGGTTGCCATGATTGCCTCTCTTACAGGAACCAGCACGCAGACACGATCGCTGCGGCCTTGCAATCAGCATACCACTATTGTGCTTCAGACATGAGACCGGCACGCGGTACTCAGCTGAAGTGTTGCCGCGCCGGTACGGCGCACGGCAACTGTGCTGAACAACGGTGCTGCTTACTTTGCCTTAGGCAAGGAATCGGCCAAGTCCACCCAGCTTTGCGGCTGCGGTTTGCCGCGCTCGCGCACGCCGAAGAAGGAGACCACTTGCGTGCCGTCGTTGTCGAAGAATTCGACGGAAGTGACGCCGCCGCGCTTGACGACCCAGCCGCTGCGCAGGGCCGTGTCGCGGATGTGCAGGTTGAAGTCCGGGTCCAGCACGTTGAAGAAACCGCCGGCGGCCATGGTTTTCTCGATCTTGCCGCTGTAGATCTGCGTCAAGCCCTCATTGCCCAGGAATACCATGATGGCGACCTTGTCCTTGGCCGCGTTTTCCAGCAGGGTGCGCAGCGCTTGCGGCGTCACGCGCTCGACCACGCCGGCCGGCGCCAGGCGCAAGGCCTGTTCGCGCGTCAGGTGGAATTCACGCATGATTTGCGCGAACTGGTGCACGTCCGTCATGTCTTTCCAGGCCAGCTGGAATTCCTTGACGTCGATCTCGGCATCCGGCTTTTCAGCGGCCTTGGGCGCCATGGCCAGCACGTTCAGCTCCGCGCTTTGCTGCGGCAGGCGGAACGTCGCCACCAATTTATCGTAGACGGCCACGCCCGGCTCGTTGCGCAGGTAGATCTTGTGCACGGCCGTGCCGTTGGCGTCAAAAAATTGCAGGCTGCGCGTCGGTTTGCCATCGCGGCCTGCTTGTTCCACGGCAAATGCGTATTTCCAGTTTTCAAAGTGGAAACGCAGGTCGATCTGGCCGCCCAGGTAGCCGCCGGCGATATTGCGCTGGCGCGCTTGCGTTTCCGGGTCCTTGGCGTCGGCCTGCTCGGACTTGTCGCCCGCCTGCTTGAACTTGCTGGCCACGCCCGTCGTTTCGATGACGCCGTTTTCATTGCGCGTGATCGCTTGCACGATGCCCAGGTCCAGCGCGGCGCGCATGATTTCGCGCGGCTGGTTGCCGTCGGCCTGCAGGCGCGTGACGCCCTTGCCGATGTTGGTTGCCAGCAATTGCGCTTCGGACACACCCAGCGCACGCGCCGCGTCGCGGATCTGCAACTTCGGCTGCTCGGTACGCAAGGTGGACCAGCGTTCCGCCAAGGTGGCTGGGGCCGCGTATGCGTTTGCAATCAGCAGGCTGCCTAGCAGGGATAGAACGAGTTTGGATAACTTCATAGAGAGACCATTCAATCAAACATGGAAAAAAAGAGGGGCAAGCACCCCTCCCCGGTAAAAAATTTAGAAATTGACGCTGAGGCTGGCGGCGACGTTGCGGCCCGGCTTGGCATAGCGCTCAATCTCGGCGCGATTGGCGGCCGTGGTGCCGGCGGACAGGCTGCGCGCGGCGGCGTAATCCCAGTACTTGCGGTCCGTCAAGTTGTACACGCCGACGACGATCTTGGCGTTCTTGTGCACGTTCCAGTAGGTCGACAAGTCAAAGACCGTGTACGACGGCACGGTGAAGCGGGGCGCGGTCGTGCCCATCAGCAAGTCATTCGGTGCCTGTTTGTCGCCCGCATGCACGGCCGTCAGGGCCAGGCCGAACAGTTCGCCCACATGGTCGTAGCCAAAGGTCAAGGCCGACTTGGCCGGCGCCACCGAGGCCAGGCCGCCGCTGTCGCCCGTCAGGGTATTGAAGGAGCGGCCCTTGGCCACACCGGTCGCCAGGTCGACGTGGTAGCCCTGCATGGCCGGCGCCCAGGCGCCCAGTTCCGCGCGCAGGGTCAGCTCGGCGCCCCAGGTACGGGCATTGCCGATGTTTTCCGGACGGAACAGGCCCTGGGTGATGGTGGGATAGTTGACCGGGTCATCTTCCTGCATCACATACTCGATCATGTTTTTGTATTCCGTCTGGTAGACGGAGGCGTGCATGCTCAAGCCCTTGACGACGTCACCCTTCAAGCCCAGTTCATAGGCCTGGCTGGTTTCCTTGCGCAGATTCGCATTGCCCAGCACGGCATACCCCCTGCCCGTGCCCGTATAGCTGATGGAATCATAGGTGCCCGTGCGCTCGGCCGCCGTCGGCAGGCGCGTGCCGCGCGTCACGGTGGCGTAGGCATTCATTTGCGGCAAAACTTCCACGGACAGGCTCAGGCTGGGCGTGAAATACGTGTCGCTCTGCTTGCGCACCTCTTTGGACGCGCCCGGCACGCCGATGGCATAGCCTTGCAGGTTTTTCGGCGCGTCCTTGCGGTAATCGGCACGCAAGCCCGGCGTCAGCACGGCTTTCTTGCCAGCAAGATCAAAGCTGAGGTCATCGCGCACATACACGGCCAGCTTGCTCGTATCCATGTCGGCCATGCGGTTCTTGTTGGTGATCTGATGCTGGCCGGTGGCGATGATGCGACGGTCTTCACGCCACGGACGGCGCGTTTTCAGCTGTTCCAGCTGCACGCCGTACAACAGCGCGTTGTCGGCGTTGAGCTGCTTGAACGCTTCGGAGCTCAAGCCGATGCTGTCGTTCTTGAAGCTCGTTTCAATGGAACGCTGCGCCGGGCTGCCAAAGGTGTAGCGGCCTTGCGTCTTGTCATCGGTGTTCGCATTCTGCAGATACACTTTCGACGTCAGGCGATCGAACAGGGCGAAATCCTTCAGCACCACGTCGTGGCCCAGGCTCACGCGCGTGCGCTTGGTGGTGGAATCCTGCTGCACGCCTGTCGGATAATACGTGCTGACTTTGCTGCGCAGATCGCGCTTGTTCTTGCGCTCGAACATGTCGACCGTCAGGTCCAGCTTCTGCTCGCCAGGCAGGGTCCACACCAGCTTGGACAGCAAGGCATTCGAATGCCAGTCATCTGGGTTGGGCGGCGTGGTGCCGCGGCTGTCCGTCTGTTCGCCATCGCGGTGCACGTACACGGCCAGGCCTTGCAGGCTGGCGCCGAGCCTGGCCGCGCCCGTCAGGGTATGCGCATTGCTGCGGTCGGCCGTGGCGCGGCCGTATTTATAGGCGACATAATGATCCCGCCCCTCGCCCAGGTAATCTTCGGGCGACTTGGTGATGAAGGCCACGCCGCCGCCCAGGCCGGGATTGGCGCCGCTGGCGGCCGTCGTGCCCGAATCGATGCGCACTTCGCGGAAGGTTTCCGGGTCAAAATAATCACGGCCCGTGGCGAAGGCGTTCAGGGTGTTGCCGTCAGGCTTGGGTGCCGCGTCGGGCAGCGAGATGCCGTCGAGCTCCAGGCTGACCCGGTTGCCTTCCAGGCCGCGGATGTTGTAACCGGTATTGCCAGAACCATCCCAGACGCTGCCGCTGCCCGAGGCCGCCGCTGGCGCGGTAATCAAAGGCAGGTAGCGCACGATGCCGCCCATGTCCGTGACATTGCGGCGCTCCAGGTCATCCGCCGTGACGACCGTCCTGGTGCCGGCGCGGCGCTCATAGTCCTGCTTGGCATTGACGACGATTTCCGGGAAGACAGGCAGCTTGGCCGGCTCCTGCGCGGCCGTGCCCGCGTTAATGGCGGCATTTTGCGCGCAAACCGGCAGCAGCGGCGCGGCGAACAGGCCCAGCAAGGCGGCGCGCAGCACCAGGTTATGACGGCGGGCAGAAACGGGAGATACGACGGGCGCAGCGGAGCGCTGCAGAAGCACTGTAGTCATGATGATCCGGTGTAAGAGTGGAGGCTGGCTCTTGAACCCGGATCGATAACGAAAGTGTTAACGATGCATAAGGAAAGTTTGCTGGCGAAAACAATACTGTAACACGAATCATTCTCATTTGAGAATGGCAAATTGGTCTATACAGATGTTATTTCGCAACAGTTATAAAAAATGCCAGCCGCAATGGCTGGCATGGCTGGCATGGCTGGCATGGCTGGCAAGACCTGGCTAGCAGGCCGGCGGATTGGCCAGCTTGCGCGCTTCCGCCTGCGCGCGGCGGCGCTCGGCAAAAAAACGCTTGAGGAAAGCGCCGCATTCGTCCGCCAGCACGCCGCCCTGTATCGCCGTCTGGTGATTCAGGGCCGGCTGCTCGAACAGGTTCAGCACGGAACCGCAGGCGCCCGTCTTCGGGTCGCCCGCACCGTACACCACGCGCGCCAGGCGCGCATGCAGCATGGCGCCCGAACACATCACGCACGGCTCCAGGGTCACGTACAGCTCGCAGCCGGGCAAGCGGTAGTTGCCCAGCTTTTCAGCGGCCGCGCGCAGCGCCATCACTTCCGCGTGCGCCGTGGGGTCGTGGCGGCCGATGGGCTGGTTGTAGCCGACGGCGATGACTTCGCCATCCTTGACGACGACGGCGCCGACGGGCACTTCACCCAGGTCCCATGCGTGCTGGGCCTGCTCCAGGGCCAGCTGCATATAGCGCGCGTCCTGCGCGCCAGCGTGCGTTTCAGTCATCGGTCACTTCTGCCCAGCAATTCGGCGTTTCATGCAGCACCAGCTTATGCAGGTGCAAGCCCGTGCCAAAGTGGTCGGTAAATGCGGCCTTGAGGATCTCGAAGGCGATGCGCGCCAGGTTTTCCACGGTCGGGATGCGATCGATGACGACGGTCTTATGGTCGGGCAGGCTGGCCAGGAAGTCGCGCACGGCCGTGTCTTTTTCGTAGACGAGGAAGGCGTGGTCCCAGACGTCGACCAGGTGCTGCTTGGCCAGGGTTTTCACGTCGGAAAAGTCCATGATCATGCCATTGTCGGAATTGCCTTCCGCTTCGATGACCTTGCCGACCAGGGTGATTTCCACCGTATAGCGGTGGCCGTGCAGGTTGCGGCACTGGCTTTTGTGGTCGGGAATGCGGTGGCCCGCGTCGAATTCGAGCTTGCGTGTGATAGTCAGCATATTATTGTATTGATACTAGTATTTAAGGAATTTGCAGGAGTTTGTGGGTTTGCAGGCTCAGCTTCCACTTCGGGTTGCTTTTGCATGTTTCGATGGCCAGCTTCATGTTGTGCGCGGCCAAAGGACCATCCATCGCCTGCACGAAGAAGTTCTCGAAGTCCAGTTGTTCGTAGGCGGCCAGGTCTTGCTGGAACTGGGGAATGACCACCTTGATTTCGTTACCCTTGTGCACGACCAGTGTCGAACCCATCTTCGGGCTGACGCAGATCCAGTCCACGCCGGCCGGCACGGGCAAGGTACCGTTGGTTTCGATGGCGATGGTAAAGCCCACCGCGTGCATGGCGGCTATCAGGGCCGTGTCGAGTTGCAGCAGCGGTTCGCCGCCCGTAAACACCACGTATTTGCTGGGCGCGTAGCTGGCCGGCCACAGGCTGTCGATCAGCGCGGCCAGTTCCTGCGGCGTCTTGAACTTGCCGCCCAGTTCGCCGTCGGTACCGACGAAATCCGTGTCGCAGAACTGGCACACGGCCGTGGCGCGGTCGCTTTCGCGGCCCGTCCACAGGTTGCAGCCGGAAAAACGGCAAAACACGGCCGGACGGCCCGCGTGCGCGCCTTCGCCCTGCAGGGTGTAAAAAATCTCTTTAATGCTATAAGTCACTGTATTTCCTAAGAGCTGGCTGGCGCCATCGCGCAGGGCGAGCGCATCGAGGCCGGCGCAATGCGCCGTCACCGCAAAAGCCGATTGACAACCCTCTATTATATGCCGCCACGACACTTCCCGTGCAAATGCCGTGCCCGCCACCTGCCGCCGCGGCATCCAGCGGACCAGAAAGCCACATTGGCGGGCATAACTGCGCAGCTTTTGCGTTTAGACAATATAAATAGCCCCAAGTTAATATATTTTCTGTAATAACATTGCCTGATGGAAAACATTTTTGGGGAGCATGGAGATGCTGCAACGCTGGATACGTCCGCCGTACCGCCTGAGCATTCTGGTCTGCCTGGCGGCCATCGCAGTCGCTTCCCTGCACGCCGGCCACGCCGCCGGGCCGCGCCCGCAGGATGGCAGGTCCGGCCCCTTGATGCTGGCCTGCGCCATCCTGCTCGCTGCGCTGGCGCTGCTGCTGTGGCGCCAGCGCCGCCTGGCATTGCGCCTGCAGGCGCTGGAACAGCTGCGCGCGGACGCCGAACAGGCGCGCCTGGCCGCTGAGCAAAACAAGGCGCGCGCACAGGAACGCCTGCGCATCGGGCGCGACATCCACGACGACCTGGGCCAGCATCTGCTGACCCTGAAATTCGACCTGGCCATGCTGCAGACCAGCACGCATGACGCGGCGCCCTTGCTGGCGCGGCAACTGGCCGTGATGGCGCGCAATGTCGACCTCAGCATCGCGGCGCTGCGCTGCGTCATCCACGACCTGCGCCCTCCCGCCCTCGACGCAGGTCTGCAGGCGGCGTGCGACGGCTTGCTGGCGGACTTCAAGCGCACCACAGGCATCGATTGCAGCTGCGATTACCAGCTCGACGCGGCCGCCGGCAGCGCACATGGCCCCCTGCTGTACCACGCGCTGCAGGAAGCGCTGGCGAACATCGCCCGCCATGCGCGCGCCACGCATGTCCAGCTGAGCCTGCAACAAACGGGCGCCACCCTGGCATGCCGCATCAGCGACGACGGCGTCGGGCTGTCGGGTTCGCCACCGCGCCTCGGTTGCGGCCTGTCCGGCATGCATGAGCGCGTGGCCGCCGCCGGCGGCAGCCTGCACATCGAAAGCCTCAGCGGCGCCGGCACCACCTTGCGCGTGTCGCTGCCCCTGCCAGGTTGCCACGATGAGGCGATGGCGCATCGCTGAAAATATTGCTCAATATCAACATCCCCCGTCTCGCTGCGCTGCATCATGGCCAGCGAGCCAGCCCCATTCACCCCAAGAAGGATGTTTACATGCCGGATAGCCATGCACAGGCCAGCGCTGCGCCCTGCGATGCAGCCCAGGGTTTCGCCGTCAAGATGATGGAATTGCTGGTCGTGCCCACCTTTGTCCTCGACATGCATGGCCAGGTGATGATCTGGAACCGCGCCTGCGAGCAGCTGACGGGCGTGCCGGCGGCCGAAGTGCTGCGCACGCGCGAGCCGGGCCGCTGCTTCTACAACGACGAGCGCCCCACCCTGGCCGACCTGCTGCTGGCCGGGCGCGGCGGCGACATGCGCGCGCTGCATGCACAGCAGCAATACCGCAGCAGCACGGGCAGCAATCTGTGCGCGGAAAACTGGTGCGACATGCCGCGCACGGGACGGCGGCGCTACCTGGCCGTCGATGCCAGCCCCATCTATGGCAATCACGGCGAACTGATCGCGGTCGTCGAAACCCTGCGCGACATGACGGATGAAAAACGCGCGCATGTCGAACTGGAGCGCCTGGCCACGCGCGACGGCCTGACGGGCCTGGCCAACCGGCGCTGCTTCGACGACACCATCCTGGCCGAGTGGCAGCGCGCCCAGCGGCAAGGCCAGCCCCTGTCGCTGCTGATGGTCGATGTCGATAATTTCAAGGAATATAACGATAACCACGGCCACCAGGGCGGCGACCTGTGCCTGCGCAAGGTGGCCGGCGCCGTGGCCAGCGAAATGCGCACGAACGACCTGGTGGCCCGCTACGGCGGCGAGGAATTTGCCGTCATCCTGCCGAACCAGTCGCTCAAGGGCGCGGCCATCGTTGCCGAACGCATCCGCCAGCGCGTGGAGCGGCTGCAGCTGCCGCGCAAGCGCGCCGATGGCGCCAGTGCCAGTGCCTGCGTCACCGTCAGCATCGGCGCCGCCACGGCCCTGCCCGGCCCCGGCACGGAACTGGGGCAATTGATACACACGGCCGATTGCGCCCTGTACCGCGCCAAGCACCTGGGCCGCAACCGCATCAGCCTGCCGGAAACGACGCTGACGTAAGCAGCAAATACGCGTCCAAGTAACACGACCAAATTTGGTGTATATTTGGTCGTGTCGCAGTTTATCTCATTCGGAGCCGCCATGAATCTCAAGGAACGCATCAAGCCGATCTCCTATCTCAAGGCCAATACGACGGAAATCGTCAACAGCTTTGACGCTGGCCAGGATGAGCCCATCATCATCACGCAAAATGGCGAGGCGAAGATGGTCGTGCTGTCCATGCACGCCTACCAGGAAGGCAAGCGGCAAGCGCGGCAGATGCAGGAACAGCATGCGTTCATGAAATTGATCGCCATGGGCAACCAGGAAATCGCGCGCGGCGACGTGGTGTCCGAAGAAGACTTCCTGTCCAGCCTAGATCAGGCTTGAGATGGCGCGCATCGTCGTGCTGAACAGCGCGCAAGCCGATTTCAATGCGCTGCGCAGCGACTTCAAGGCGCGCCACACGGCCGCCGCCCAGGCGCAGCTCAGCGCCGCTTTCCGGCAATTATTCGCTGATCTGAAAGCCTTTCCCGACAGCGACACGCCCGTCGAGGCCGCCCGCGAAGTCGGCATGGATGTGCGGCAACGCCTGTGCGAGGAGATCCGCGTGATCTACCACCACGACCGTGCGCACGGCATCGTGTATATCCGCATGTTCCTGCCCACCCGGCGCGATTTTCTCAGCCATCTCACGACACGCATCCTGCGGCCCGACTTTTAGCCCCTATGCAGGGCGGCGTGAATATTCTATGCTGCGGCGTTGCACTTTCCACATTCCAAGAAAAGAAGGAGCCCCCGTGTCAAGAATCATGCCCGTTTTATTACCCGCTTTCGCCCTGGCCCTTTCGGCCATGGCCGCGTCGAATCTGGGCGCCGCGCCCGTCAAACCGGCTGCCGCCAACACCGCCGCCGCCGCCGCCGCCAGCAAAGCCGATTTGCTGCCGTTCAAGGCGACGGAAAAGACCCTGCCCAATGGCTTGAAGATCATCATCGTGCCGACCGGTTTCCCGAACCTCGTCTCCCTGCAGATTCCCGTGCAGACGGGCTCGCGCAATGAAGTCGAGCCGGGCAAGTCCGGCTTTGCCCACTTCTTCGAACACATGATGTTCCGCGGCACCAAGGCCTATCCGCCCGAGAAATACCAGGAAGTCATCACCCGCGCCGGCGCGCGCCAGAACGCGTACACGAGCGACGACCTGACGAATTACCACACGACGTTTGCCAAGCAAGACCTGGAAACCGTGCTGAAGGTGGAGGCGGACCGCTTCCAGCACCTCGACTATGCGGAAGACGCGTTCAAGACGGAATCGCGGGCCGTGCTGGGCGAGTACAACAAGAACAGCGCCAATCCCGTCTCGAAACTGTTCGAAGTGATGCGCGACAGCGCTTACACGACGCATACCTACAAGCACACGACGATGGGTTTTATCCAGGACATCGAAGACATGCCGAACCAGTACGCGTATTCGAAGCTCTTCTTCGACCGCTGGTACCGTCCCGAGCGCACCACCATCATCATCGCCGGCGACGTGGAGCCGCAGCAAGCCATCGCGCTGGTGGAAAAATACTGGAGCACCTGGCAGCGTGGCAAGCAACAGGCGGCCGTGCCCGAGGAACCCGCGCCACGCGGCCCCGTCTACAAGCACGTGGCCTGGCCCACCCCGACCCTGCCGTGGGTGGCCGTCGGCTTCCACGCGCCCGCGTTTTCCGTGAAGGACAAGGACCAGGCCGCGCTGGCAACCTTGCTGTCGCTGTCGTTCGGCCGCACCTCGCCGCTGTATAAACGCCTGGTGCAAAACGAGCAAAAGGTCGACCAATTGTTCGACATGACGCCGGACCGGGTCGACCCGACCCTGGCCGTGCTGGGTGCGCGCGTGAAAAACATCGATGACGCCGTCTATGTGCGCGACGCCATCCTGAAAACCGTGGCCCAGTTGCGCGATACGCCAGTGAGCGAAAAAGACCTGGCGGACGCCAAGTCGGCCGAAAAATACGGCTTGATACGCTCGCTCGACAACACGGAGCAAATCGCCGGCACCCTGGCGTCGTTCGTGCATTTCGACCGCTCGTACGCCACCATCAACCAGTACTACCGCCTGATCGATACGCTGACGCCAGCCGACCTGCAGGCAGCCGCGCGCAAATACCTGACGGACGAGGGCCTGGTGGTGACGACCCTGTCGCACCAGCCGATGGCGGCCGCCATCGCCACCACGCCAAAACTGGCCAGCCTGCTGCCGTCCGCCTCGACCGCGAAGTTCGATGTGCTCGTGCAAAAATCCGCGCTGCCGCAGATCCGCTACAAGCTGCTGTTTACGGCCGGTTCCGCGCAAGATCCGCAAGGCAAGGAAGGCCTGGCCGCGCTGACGGCCGCCATGGTGGCGTCCGGTGGTTCGTCCGAGCGCAAGACCGACGAAGTCAACCAGGCCCTGTTCCCGCTGGCCGGCAGTTTCAGCCAGCAGACGGACAAGGAAATGACGACCTTTACGGGTTCCATCCACCGGGATAACTGGACGCAGTTCAACGCCATCGCCCTGCCGCTGCTGCTCTCGCCGGGTTTTCGCGAAGACGACTTCCGCCGCCTGAAGGATGCGCAAAAGAATGCGCTGCTGCTGGACCTGAAGGACAATAACGAAGAAGAATTCGCCAAGGAACGCCTGCAAACGAATGTGTATGCGGGCACGCCGTACGGCCACCCGGTGCTGGGCACGCTTGCCGGCATCGACGCCATCACCCTGGACGACGTGAAACAATTCTGGAAGAGCGCGTATGCGCAAGGCGCCGTCAAGGTGGGCATTTCCGGCGATGTGACGGACGCCATGACGGCGTCGCTGACGCAGTCGCTGACAAGCTTGCCGGCCGGCCCCGGCTTGCCGGCCACCGTGAAACCTGCGGGCCGTAAGGCACAGGGCCTGGAAGTGGAAATCATCGAGAAAAACACGCGTGCCACGGCCATCTCGTTCGGCCTGCCGCTCGACGTGACACGCACGCACCCGGACTTCCCCGCCCTGTGGCTGGCGAAGACGTGGCTGGGCGAGCACCGCGCCTCGAATTCCTACCTGTACCAGCGCATCCGCGAACTCCGCGGCATGAACTATGGCGATTACGCATACATCGAAGCCTTCCCGCGCGGCATGTACCAGTTCTTCCCGAACCCGAACCTGGGCCGCAAGGCGCAGCTGTTCGAAATCTGGATACGCCCCGTGGCGCCCGACAACGCCCACTTCGCGCTACGCGTGGCCCTGACGGAACTGGGCAAGCTCATCGACAACGGCTTGACGCAGGATGACTTCGCCACCACGCGCGACTACCTGATGAAGAACGTCTTCGTCATGACGTCGACGCAGGACCAGCAACTCGGTTATGCGCTCGATTCGCAATGGTATGGCACGCCGGAATTTACCAAGCTGATGCGTGATGGCTTGTCGAAGCTGACGGTACAAGACGTCAACCGCGCCATCAAGCAACATCTGTCGGCGAAAAACCTGTCCGTGGTGATCGTTGCCAAGGATGGGGCCGGCTTGAAGGAAAAGCTCGTCAGTGACGCGTTTTCTCCCATCAAGTACGACGGCAACAAGCCGCAGGCCCTGCTCGATGAAGACAAGGTCATCGGCGCGATGAAGCTGAACATCCAGCCGTCCGCCGTCACCGTGACGCCGGCGGCGCAGGCCTTCGCCAAGTAAGTTTGTGCCAGATCAACCTCGTCCGACGCAGCTTGCCGGATGAGGTTGATCTATTCTTCGGCCCGGCCAAACCCGCCTTCAGTCCGCCAATCCCGGCCTTGGTCGGAAAGTAGCATCTTGGCAATCTGGTTATCCGCATACTGTTTTTCGACTCTTCCAGAGCGAAAACCACGACAAGGATATCCATGCACCTGTTCCCTCCCCACCTTTACGCCACCTGCGTCCTCGCCGTTGCCGCCCTGCCGGGCGCCCTGTACGCCCAGGCTCCCTCCCTCGCCGGACAGTGGCAATTCCAGACGGCGACGGGCACGGCCACGACAAATGGCGTCGACGTCGACCTGATCGACACGGGCATACTCGACATTAGCGAAGAGCCAGGCGGCTTGCGCGCGACGATCGCGTGGCTCGACGAACGGGGCCAGCTTACGCCGCCGCGCACGGTGCATGGCACGGCCGGCCCCGACGGCACCATCCTCCGGCACAGCGGCAAGCGCGTCAGCACTGGGCGCAACGGCAAGGAGGTCAGCACCGAGGTAACGATACGCTGGACCTTGCAAGCCAAGGGCGACGTGCTGAGCGGCGAACGCCTGGTCGAAACCGATGAGAACGAACCCAAGCCCGTGAGCGGCACGCGGCTGCAGGAACGCTATGTGCCGCCGGCGCTGCCGCCCGCAGCAGCAACATCAGGCGGCACCGCGCGCGGCCCGTCCACACCGACCGAGCGCGCGCGCGTGCTGCGGATGGCAACACAGGCGCAGCGCGATCCCCTGGCCGTGCAACAGCGCGACGGCGCCTGGCTAACAGAATGGATTGAGGCAATTCCCGACTTCACGCTACCGGCCAGCGCGCTGGAAAGCTGGCTCTCCATCGCCAGCCAGGCGACTATCCGCGAGGCGCTGGTGTTTCAATACCTGGCCAGCGTGATGGCTTTCCAGATCGAACACCGGGAGCAGGCCGGGCAACAAGGCGCCAGCGACCTGGCGGGGATGCAGGGCGTGCTGGGCGCCTATGAAACACTGCTGCGCCAGGATAAGCGGCACCGTTCCGCCAAGCTGGATGCGGCGCTGGCGGCGCGCCAGCAAGACAGGCTGCCCGCTTTCCTGGCCGCGCTGTCCGGCAGGGATGCCGTCATCCAGCCTGCATCATCGCCATCGGACGACGCCACGGCGCGCCGGATCGTGGCGCTGGGCACCAGCGAGCCGCGCGCGATGGAGTGGCTCGACATCCTCAGCAACCGCTTTGGCGGCCGCATGGCCGGCAGCGATGCCTACACGCATGCGGCGCAATGGGCGCGCATGCAACTGCGGCAATGGGGCGTGCAAGCCGAGCTGGAAGAAGCGGGCCAGATGCCCGTCGGCTTCAACCGCGGTCCCTGGTCGGGCAGGATGCTGGCGCCCCAGGCGCAGCCCCTGCGCCTGGCGACACCCGCCTACACGGCCGGCACGCATGGCGTGCAGCAGGGACTGGCCATCGTGGGGCCAGCCACCGTGGAAGAGGCGCGGCAACGCGCCGCGCAATTCAAGGGCAAATGGGTGCTGACGGGCGGCGAAAACGGTGGCGGCGGGCGCGATGGCAGCACCATCCACAAGCCCAGGGCCATCACGCAAGTGCTGATGGCCGCTGGCGCCCTCGGCACCATCCAGTCCGGCGAAGAACCGCTGTATGCCGCCAGCGCCGCGCCCGCCACCTGGGCGGCCCTGCCGACTTTGCCAGACATCAAGCTGGCCGCGCCACAGTACACGGACATGCGCCAGCGCCTGGCGCGCGGCGAAACCGTCACGCTGGAATTTGACATCCGCAACTGGTTCTATCCTGGCCCGGTGACGTATCACAACGTCGTCGCCCGCATTCCCGGCACGGACAAGCCCGAGGAAATCGTGCTGATCGGCGCCCACCTCGACAGCTACGATGGCGGCACGGGCGCGGCCGACAATGGCGGCGGCGTGTCCACCATGCTCGAAGCGATGCGCCTGCTGGCGTTATCCGAAGCGAAGCCGCGCCGCACCATCATGTTTGTCGCCTTCGGCGCGGAGGAAATCGGCCGCAAGGGATCGTTCGCGTTCGCCGAGCGGCATGCGGGTGAATTGAAGAATATCGTCATGATGCTCAACCGCGACGGCCGGCCCGGCGCCATCGACGGCATCGCGATTCCCACGGCCTGGCAACCCGTGTTTGGCCGGGTCGAACGGGCGCTGCAAGACATCCACCCCGTGTTTGGCTTCGCCGCCAGCATCAATGACGTGCCGCGCGATGCCAGCAAGGCAATGAACGCGCGGGCCGGCAGCGATGACGCCGTCTTCAGCCTGCATGGCGTGCCGACGCCGAAATTTACCGTGCTCGGCGATTTCGACTATGCGCGCGTGCATCACACGCTGCTCGACACGTATGACAAGGTGCAGCCTTTCAGCGCGGCGCAGCAATACTCGGCCATCGCCATCGCCCTGAGCGCGTATGCAGTGGCGAACGCGCCGGAAGAGATCAGCAGGAAAGGCTATTATCGCGCCGCCAAAGCGGCACAGTAGACTTTCCCGCCAGCGTCACTCGAAGGGATTGGCCACCGACGTCACCTCGGGCGGCGGCAGCTGGTCGGGCAGGTCCTGCTTTTCCAGCTGCGCCACCACGTCGGCCAGCAGTTTTTGCAGCTGTTTCGCCAGGGCCAGGCCCGGCTTGTCCAGGGTCAGGTCGATGTCGCCGCTGAGGCTGATGCGGTCGATGCGGTTTTCGATGCTCAGGTTGCCAATCTCCAGCACATCGCTTTCATTGGCATACGGGACGAATTTCTTTGCGCACATGGTATTTCCTTTTCGACGGTCTTGTTATTTCCTGGACTTGCTATTGATCTTGGGCAAACTCAGCATGCGCAACTTTTGCTGGCGCGTCAGCGACGGTAACAGATCGATGCCTATCCTGTCTTCCAGTTGCGCAATGCTCAACACCTCGTAGGCCTTGGTATCGGTGTTTGTTATGAAATAGGCGGCGCCGGCGCGCTGGCGCGGGCTGTACACGGCCTTGTACAAATGGCTGGGCACGATGACTCTTCCCACCTTGCGCAGGTTGCCGCCAATAAAAGCCGGCCCCGTGATCACGTACAGATCGCCCTCTTTCTTCGCCATCTTGCGCACGGCGCCCTCGATGCCGGCCCATACGTAGCGGTTGTTGCGCGCATCCTGCGGCACCATGTTGGCCAGGGTAAAGCTGTCGCGCTGGCTCTGGCGATCCGGCATGTCGCCGTTGGGCGCCATGTGGCCACGGTCGAAGCCGCTGCGCGCATAGTCGGCCAGTTCCGCGCGCTGGGCGGCGGGCAGCTTGCGTTCGGCATGGAAGGAATTTTCGCGCGACAAATCCTGCGCCGCTTCGAGGTTGTTCGCCGTCAAGTGCTCAGCCGACCACAGCGGCGTGCGCGTAATCCCCGAGTGCATCACGCCAAACACGTTGTAGCACAGTTCCTTGGTTGCGACGTCCAGCTTGGGGTTGGTAATTTCCGGCTTGCGGCCATCGACGTAATGGGCGGGACAGGCATCGGCATGCGCCAGGTTCGCGGCAAAGGCGGACGCCAGCAAGCCGCACGCCAGAGTCAGCCTGGCGATCGATCGTTGAATCATATTTCCCTCTGAAATCTTTGCAGGCCAGCATTCTAGCGGACGCGGGCGCCCTACCACAATCCTGCCGTGCGCCCCTGTGCAAGGCCGCATGCGGCCCTGCCACGCGCTGGCGCAAATAAAGGCCAACAGGCCGCGCACAGCCATTCATATCTGCTAAGATTGCCTTGATTCGTTCGCATCGACCATTCAAGATTTGGAGAGCATATGATCAAAAAAACCCTGCTGCTGATCGTTGTCGTCGTCGCCGCCATCCTCGGCTATGCCACCACCAAACCCGACACCTTCAGTGTCCAGCGCGAAATCACCATCAAGGCCCCGCCCGAGAAAATCGCCGCCCTGATCACGGACTTCCATTACTGGGCCGCCTGGTCGCCGTGGGAAAAGCTCGATCCGGCCATGCGCCGCACGTTTACGGGTCCGGCCAACGGCCTGGGCGCGCAATATGCCTGGACGGGCAATGACAAGGTGGGCGCCGGCCGCATGGAAATCACGGAAGCGGCCCAGCCCGAACGCACCGTCATCAAGCTCGACTTCCTGAAACCGTTCGAAAGCCACAACACCACCACCTTTACCATGACACCAGAAGGCGACAGCACCAGGGTGAACTGGACCATGACGGGCCCCAGCCCTTACGTCAGCAAGGTCATGACGGTCTTCGTCAGCATGGATAGCATGATCGGCAAGGACTTTGAAAAAGGCTTGAACAGCCTGAAGGCGGCGTCGGAGCGCTAAGCCTGCTCACCGCCACGAGAAACAGGGCCCGCGCGGCCCTGTTTTACTTGATACCCGATCAGAACTGCTCGATCCAGGCCGCCAGGTGGTCTGGTGTGAGTGCCGGTTCAGCCTGCACCATCTTGCCTTGCAAACCCAGTTCCGTCTTGCTCAGCTGCAAGGACCAGCCTCGCCGCGCCAGCCACAGCAAGGTAGCCAGCCAGAACGAGTGCAGGGCCGAGACAGGCGCCGTGGTCGGTGTTTCCAGGAATTCCGTCAGCAGCCGGCCGTCGAGAAACAGCGCCGTGCCGCCCTGGTTTTGCAGCGCCGCGCCCACCACAGGCAGCAGCATGTCGATCACATGCTCCACGCCGCGCCCCGGATGCTCGCGCTCGAGCGTGTCGAGCTGCTGGCGCACGGCGGCGGCAAACGCCGTGCCGCGGAAGGCTTCCGAGCTGACCAGGTCGGCATAGTCCATCAACAGCCAGTCCGGCTCGGGCGGCGTGACCCCGGCCGTCAGGGCCGCCGACAAATACGCTTCCACCGGCAACTGCTGCTCCGGACCGGCCAGGCTGGCGCACAGGGCGTACAGGGTGCCGATGCGGTTGGCGACGGCTTGCCGCTGGCGCACCATCAGCTTTTCGCGCAGCAACTGGGCGTGTTCGTTGCGCAAGCGCGCCAGTTCCAATGCCTGCTTGAGTTCCATGCGCAGGGCCGCGATATCCCACGGCTTCTGGATGTAGCGGTGGATCTGCCCCTGGTTGACGGCTTCCACCGTGTGCTCCAGCTCGGAATACGCGGTGGTCAAAATGCGCACGATGTGCGGATGGCGGTCCCAGCAATACGACAGCAATTCGTTGCCGTAGGCGCCGGGCATGCGCTGGTCCGACACCAGCACGGCGATGCGGTCGGCTTGCTCGTCGAGGATGCGCTTGCCCTCCTCGACCGAGGTAGCCGTCAGCACGTCGGCCAGCGGCGCGATGGCGCGCTGGAAATATTTGAGGGCGTTGGCCTCGTCATCGACATAGAGTATCGTCGGCAAGCCTTGCGCCGACTCACGCTGAGCCGGCAAACGCAGATTGGCGTCAATCATGCTCGTTCCTTATATGTACTGGAAAATTCAGGGTTACCGTGGTGGAAGTGCCAAACTCGGTGGCGATATCGAGGTTGCCGCCGAACGACTGCATCATGCGGTGGCAAAACACCATGCCCCAGCCCTTGCCTTCGCCGCCGCTGGCACTGACGGGGTCGATCAACAGCTGTTCGACGATCTCGGGGGCAATGCCGGCGCCGTTGTCGCGCACCGTGATGCGGCCGGCGTCAATGCGGATGCCGATCGCCGGATGGGCTTGCTCGCCGGCCGAACGCAAGGCATTTGCCAGCACGGACGATAAAATCAGGGCGACGCAATTGGGCGACTCGGCGATGGAGAAATCGTCGCCCATGTCGACCGTGATGGCGGCGCGCTGTGCCGCGCTCAAGGGATAGCTGTCGAGCAAGGCGTCCAGCAACTGGCGCGCGCTGCCGGCGCGGCGGCCACCCTGCATGCCGGGCCCGGCGCTGGCCAGGCGCACCGTGTCGATAAAGCTGGCCAGCACGGACAGGCAATAACGCGCATTGTCGTGCATCAAGGCGGCCGCTTCGCCGATCTCGGCCTGCGGTGCGGAATCCGCCTGCGCGCGGCGCGCGATGCCGCGCGCAAAATTGGCGATGGCCGCCAGCGGCGTGTTCAATTCATGCGCAAGGAAGGCCAGCGATTCTTCCATCGCCACCAGGCCCTGGCGGCGCGCGGCGCGCTCGCGTCCCGTCTGCACGGCCAGTTCCAGCGCCGTTTGCATGGCGGCCAGGTCGAGCGGCTTTTCCAGCAGGCGGAACAGCGAGCCGCCGTTGATCAGTTCGAGCAGCACGTCCTTGTCCGCATACGCGGTCACCAGCATGCAGACGATGTGCGGATAGCGCTGCGCCACTTCCTGCAGCAGCTCGCTGCCCAGGCGGTCCGGCATGCGGTAATCGGTGACGAGCACGTCGATCTGGCCAGCCTCGTCCTGCAGCAGAGCGAGCGCCGCATCGACGCTCTGCGCCGTCAGCACCCGGTAGCGGGAACCGACGGCGCGCTCGAAATACTTGCAGGCAAGCGCTTCGTCGTCCACGTACAGCACGCTGGCGCGGCTATCGCTGTCCATGCTAGCGGCCCTCCCAATCGGAGCGCTGCAAGTCGAAATTCATGCTGGCCCACGCGCCCAGCTCGCTTTCGGCGCTGAGAGTGCCGCCGTGGCGCTCGATCACGCCATAGCTGATGCTCAGGCCCAGGCCCAGGCCCTGCCCCACTTCACGCGTGGTAAAGAACGGTTCGAACACGCGCGCCAGGTTTTCCGGCGCGATGCCGGGACCATTGTCACGCACGCTGATGCGCAGGCGGTTGTCGTCCCAGTGGGCCGTGATGCGGATCTCGAACGGCGGCGCATTGCCCTTGCGCATGGACAGCACGGCATTGCCCAACAAGTTGATCAGCACGCCCACGATGGCCGCCTCGTCGCCGCGCACCAGGGTATCGACCGGCAAGTCGTGGCTGATGCTGACATTTTTCGTTTCATGGCCCACCAGGCGGATGGCCGCGTCGAGCGCGCTGCGAAACTGGAAGTGTCCCGTCTCCAGCTGGTTGCCGCTCTTGCGATAGGCAAAGGTTTTCAAGTCGGACACGATGTGCTGCACGCGCAGCATGCCTTGCTTGGCGTCGGCCAGGCATTCGCTCACCAGCGCGCTTTGCTTGGCGGCCGGGTCTTCGATGGCCACCTCGATGGCCATCATGCAGAAATTCACGGGATTATTGACTTCATGCAGCATGCCGGCGGCCAGGGTGCCGATGGCCGCCATTTTCTCTTGCTGCAGCATCTGCCCCTTGATATCGGCCAGGCTCTTATTCGTTTCTTCCAGCTGCGTATTCTTTTGCGCCACTTCCGCCTTCAACTGGAACAGCATGAAGCGGGCGCGCTCATTAAAATAGGTAAATACGGCGCTGATGCTGGCCGACATGATGAGGAACAGACAGTTGACGACGAACGTGCCGGCCAGGTCGAAGCCGCCCGCATGCCAGGCGCAGGCGGCCACGTACAGCAGGCAGGAGATGGCGCCGAAGACCATGTTTTGCCACAGCCCGAAAGCCAGCACGATGCCCGACGAATAGATGGCCAGGGTCATGCCCACATAATAGATCGAGGTGGCGCCTTCCGTGACGGCGATCATCCAGGCGATCATGATTTGCGGCAGGATCAGCCAGACAAAGGTCAGGCCCTGAATGCGGTCTTGCGCCCAGCGCGTGCGCATGGCCAGCACGACGCAAAAAATCAGCACCGACACCAGGATGCGCGCACTGGTGAACGCCGATTGCTTGTCCGGATACAGGGCAGAATCGAGGCCCATGCCCAGCAAGATCAGCACGATGCCCGTGTAGGCCCCGCCACGGCTGAATTCCAGGCGGAAGTCGCGCAAAACGGCCGTGTAGCCAGCGTGCAGGCCTGGAGTGTCCATCAAGGAATGCTCACTTCCGCGAACACATTCACGCCCGTGGGATCGACATAGATCAGCGGATCCGTCGCGTGCTCGGGCAGCAAGGCTGACAGCCCCTCTTCATTGCGATAGATCAAATGCCATTCGAGCAAATGCTCCATGCCGAACTTGCCCGGATTGTTCGCGTGCACATTGGTGACGAGCAAACGTCCGCCCGGCCCCACGCGCGAGGCGAAGTGCATCAGCAGGCGCGCACAGACCTTGTCGGACAGGTAATCGAACAGGCCGGCGCAATACACGGCGTCGAAACTGCCGGGCAAGCCCGTGACGCCCGAGCCATGGCGGCGCTTGAGCAGGTTGTGCACGGAGTCGTGCACGTAATCGATCTCGACCACTCTTCCCGTGCGCTGCATGATGGTGGTCAACCGCGCACGCGTCCAGTCCAGGGTCTCGCTGCTGAAGTCGACCAGCTCGAAGGCCAGCCACTGCGCGTCCGGACAGGTTTCCAGGAAACGCTGCACTTCAATGGCGGGGCCGCAGCCCACGTTGAGCACTTTATACACACGCCCGGCAACGCGCGCCGCGGCCGCCTTTTGCGACAGGAATTCCGTCAGGATATCGATGCGGTTACGGTGCGCCGTGGCCACGGCCGCCTGCAAAAAGGCCGCATTGACGATCTGAAAATAGGTGCTCGGCCCTTGCCGTGGATCGTCGAGCAGCTGGTTGACCATCTGGTAGTCGCCCGCATAGCCGAGCGGCTTGGTAAACGTGCGGAAGACGAACGGCGCGCGCAGGATCAAGGGGTGCAGCGCGGCTTGGGCGAAGGCGCGGTGGGCCGGCGCCCGCTCTTCCTCGACGAGCGACGCTTCCACCTCGAGCTGGCGCAGGTACAGCTGGGTCTGCTCCATCAGCGGCAGGGCCAGTTCATCGAAGATGTCGGGGCGCAGGCGGCCGTTTTCCTTCGGCAGCGAATCGGACAAGTCGACCTGCTCGACCCAGCGCGCCACTTCCGACAAAAAGGCGCGCATTTCGTTGACAACGATCTGGTAATCGCGGCGGATGCGGAAGCGCTCGCCCCAGCCGGCGACAAAGGCGCTGGACTCTTTCAATACGGCGCCCTTGACGACGACCACGTCGCTCAGCTCGCGCCACTCGTCGATCAGGGTCACGGAAACGATGGCGGTCAGGCCCGTGTTGACGCTGCTGATGACGACGGCCTTGCCCACGTAGGCGTTTTTCGCCCCCATGCGCACCGTCACGTCATTGAGCACTTCGCTGACCTGCACAATCGAGTATGGATTGTAGATTTCCATGACCAGCGAATTGCGCTGCAAGTTGAAAATCGTGCCGCGCACCGCCTCACCCTGGGTGTTGCGGAAACTGACGACTGGATCGATCTGCGATTGTGAATACACGATTGAGCATTATCAAGTTGCCCGGTTCCCGGCGCACCACACTGGTGACACCAGATTCCAGGCTGGGTTAAGGCACGGCACACCGGTCGTTTGCCGCCGGCACCGCCATCAAAATGGCGGTATTGCGGCGTCGCGTGACGCCGTGCCGGAGCGCCTCAAAGCGCGTCTGTTCGCTCTCTGATCGAGTGTACTATGGATGTAGCAGAACGAGCAATTGTTCCCTCAGGAACGACTGTCCGTGGCGCTGGCGCGCAACGCCTTCGATCATCCAGCGACGAACAAGGCCAGCGCGTGACGCAATAGTTGCGGCGTTTGCCCCGTCCAGCGCTTGAACGAGCGGCGGAAGTTGGTGGCATCATGAAAGCCAAGGTAGGCGGCCACGGCATCGTTGTCGTAGCCATGCGCCTGGAACAGATAAATCGCCTTGTGCGCGCGCACCTGGTCCAGCTCGGCCTGGAAATGCGTGCCATGGCGCGCCAGGTGGCGCTTCAGGGTGGCGGGACTGACGCCGAATTCCTGCGCCGTGCGCTCCAGCGTGGGGGCGCAGCGGATGTTCGCCAGCAGATAGTCGTACAGCGCGCCGAGCAGGCTGGCGGCGGGCACGGGCGCCAGGGCCGCCGCGCGCAAGGCCAGCGCGGCTGCTGTGGCATTGCCGCGTGGCCAGGGTTTATCGAGCCAGCTGGAATCGATGAGCATGGCGTCGACCTGGCAATCGAAACGCAGGGCCTGGCCCAGGTGCACTTCATGCTGCTCCACGTGGCGGGGCCGCGCGCGGTTGAAGCAGAAGCGCCACGGCAAGGACTCTCCGGCCAGCCAGCGGCACATGGCCGCCAGCGCCGTCATGTGCATTTCGACCAGAAAAGGCAGCTGGCTCGGCGCGCCGAACGCATCGACCCAGTACAGCACGTGCATGTCGCCAGCCTCGCGCAAGCGCGGTTGCAGCAACGGGCACAGCAAGGTATGAAAGTCGCACAGGATGCTGAGCGCCTGGCGCAGATTCTGCGCCTGCAGCAAGGCGTGGCTGGCCGCGCCGTAATGGCCGGGCAGCATTTGCTGGCCCAGCATGAAGCTGGTGTCGGCACTGTCCAGGCCGCGCGCCACGTTGGCCAGCAATTGCAGGTATTGCGCGGCGCTGACCTGGCTTTCCGCGGACGGCAGCGCGCCCCCGTCGAGACCCGTGCCCTTGAGCAGCGGCGCCACAGCCAGTTCCCTGCTGCGCGCGTAATCGAGCACCAGTGCCGGCTGATGGTGGGCAGCGATGCTGGGATCGCCCTGCTGGTTCAGCGGCATCAGGCAGGCGCGGCGGCACTGATCCCGGCACCGGAGCGTGGCGTTTCCACGGCCCGGCTCAGCTCGGCCAGCACCACTTCCGGCACGCCATCCGTGAGCGAGCACGCATGCCGCAGGCTCAGGCGGATTTCACGGTTATCGTTGGCGTGGTGGCGCATCTGCCCCACCATGGCGCACAGGTGGCGCGCCTTCACGGCCGCATCCTCGCGCGACACGCCCGGCATCAGCACGGCAAAGCGGTCGCCCGCATAGCGGCACAGCAAATCGTCATTGCGCAAGTTCAACAGCAGCATGTGGCCGACGGCTTGCAGCACGCGGTCGCCTTCGCGGTGGCCGTATTCGCGGTTAATCAAATGAAAGCTGTCGATGTCGAGCAAGACCAGCGCGCAATCGAGGCCGGGCCGGCGCTCCTGCTCCAGGCGCATCTGCGTGCGCAGATAGCTGGCGTCGGCCAGCTGCGTGATGCGGTCGAAGGCGCGGTGGTCGCGGAACAGGCGTTCGCGCTTTTGCAGGTGCTCGTTCAGACGAAACTGTTCCTGGCGCCAGTAATACATGCCGATCGTCAGCACCAGCATGCCGAACGGAATCAAGGCTTCGAGCCAGTTATCCCATACGGCGCTCTTATCGACGGCAAAGAATTCATCGAGGCAATCGGCCCAGGAGCCCAGCATGATGGCGCACAGGCCGCCCGCGATCAAACTCGTCACCAGTCCGCGCGGACGGCTGCTGAGGGTAAACAAAAACCAGATGCCTGCCATGACGGCCGTGCCGCCTTCACAGACGATATCCATCCACTTCCAGACGGCAATCGGTTTAGGGTGCCCTAAAGTGGCGTACAGGAACAAGAACAAGGGCAAGGCCAGTGCGGCGGCAATCAGGCTGTTACGGTGCAATGGCAGCATGTGGGAAAACCTTTAAAAGTGGTGCTGTCGCCACGATAGCGCCCGCCCATGACGGCACGATGACATGCCCCACGCCCGTGCGGCAGGTGCAAACGGCTCAGCATTACCTTGGGCGCTGATGCAAATACGGCATGCCATTGCCCATGCGCCCTGCGGCGGCAGGTCATTTCAGCTCACCATGTTTCATTTCTGGCCGCAAAGCGTTCACAGGCCGTTGTTTTCAGGGCGGCAAGCCCTTGCCTGTCACGCAACCGTCATATTTGCTGCCTAGAATCCGCCCGGTTCCCTCCCCTAACCGAGCTCTTCATGAAAACCATGCACACATCGTTCCCCTCCCCGCTGCGCCTGACGGCCGTGGCCCTCGGCATCATGGCCGTCTTCAGCGGTCAAAGCCATGCACAAGCGCAAGGTGAGGACGGCCAGCCGGCCGCCACCGTGGTCGTCAGCGGCCAGCGCGCCAGCCTGCGCAACGCCATCGCCGCGCAAGAGAAAGCCGACAACATCATCAGCGTCATCAGCAGCGACGATATCGGCGGCTTGCCGGACAAAAACGCGGCCGAAGCGCTGGCCCGCTTGCCCGGCGTATCCGTGCAGCGCGACCAGGGCGAAGGCCGCTATATCACGGTGCGTGGTCTTGGGCCGGACTTGAACGCCGTCACCATCAACGGCGCCCTCGTACCGTCGCCGGAAGCGGGCCGCCGCGCTGTGGCGCTCGACATCCTGCCTGCCGGCCTGATCCGCACTCTTGAAGTGTCGAAAACCTTGCTGCCAGAAATGGACGCCAACTCGCTGGGCGCCACGGTCGAAGTCAAATCGCTGTCCGCCTTCGACTTGCCGGGCAAGCTGCTGTCGGCCAACGTGGGCGCCAGCTACGATGAAAAGACGGGCAAAACCAGCCCCAGCGGCGGCGCCCTGTGGGCCCAGCGCTTCCTCGACGGCAAGCTGGGCGTGGCAGCCGGCCTGAGCGCGGAAAAGCGCTCGTTCGGTTCCGATGACGTGGAAACGGGTGGCGCCTGGAGCAAGGGGAAATTGTCGGGCCTGGAATTGCGCGACTACCTGCCCGTGCGCAAGCGCGGCGCCCTGGCCGTCAATCTCGACTACCGCCCCGAAGCGGGCAACAGCTGGTTCCTGCGCTCTTTTGTGAGCGAATTTTCCGACAATGAAGTGCGCGACCGCCTGACCATCAGCAATATCGCGGGCGGCAGCCTGGCCGAAGAGCAGACGGCCAGCGCGCGCGCCGAGCGCCGCATCCGCCAGCGCAAATACACGCAGCAAGTGCGTTCGCTCGTGCTGGGCACGCAGCAGAAATCGGGCGACTGGACTCTGGACGTGAAAGGCGGCATGAGCCGCGCCACCGAGGACACGCCGGAATCCCTGAACGACGGCCGTTTCCGGGGCCTCAGCAACTTTAACGGCATCAGCTTCACGGATACGCAGGAGCCGAAATTGAGCGGCCCCGCCTCGCTGTACGACCCGGCCAATTACGCGCTCAATGCCATCACGCTGCAAAAGCGCTACTCGAAGGACAATGAACACCATGCACGCATCGACCTGGCGCGCAAGTTCGACATCGCTACCCTGAAATTCGGCGCGAAAGTCAGCCGCCGCGAAAAAACCAATGACACGGATCAATGGGCGTATAACAGCAGCAAGGCCACGAGCGGCAATTACTGGGGTGGCGGTTCCACCTCGATGAGCAATTTCGTGCAAGGCCATACCCTCGACTACGACCTGGGCAACATCGGCGTGGCGCTCGACCCCACGCTGATCCGCGCCAGAGTGGCCGGCCTGGACCGCGCCAAGGCGCGCCTGGCCACGGAATCGATCATCAACGACTACCGCATGCATGAAGACATCAACGCCATGTATGTGCAAAACAGCTACGACTTCGACGCCTGGCACATCCTCGGCGGCGTGCGCGCCGAACGTACCAGTTTCGAGGCGACCGGCTCGCAAGTGAACAGCGCCGGCGTCGCGACGCCATTGACGCGCGAACGTTCGTACACCAACTGGCTGCCAAACCTGCAAACCCGTTATGACCTGGATCAAAAGACCAGCGTGCGGGCCGCGTGGACGCAAGCCGTGGTGCGCGCCAACTTCAGCCAGCTGGCGCCGGGCATCAGCCTGGCCAGCAACACGGAAGCCGTGATCGGTAACCCGGACTTGAAACCCTTGAAAGCAAACAATCTGGACCTCGGCATCGAAAGAGTCCTGGGCAACGACGGCGTGATGTCGGCTTACGGTTTCTACAAGGACATCAAGAATTTTACCTACACGACCAACCTGGCCGGCACGGGTCAATGGACGGGCTACACGATGGCCACCTCGTATGCGAACGGCGACGCAGCCAAAGTCAAAGGCATCGAACTGGCTTACATGCAGCCGCTGCGCATGCTGCCGGCGCCGTTCAATAAATTCCTCGTCGGCGTGAATGGCACCCTGAGCACGTCGAGCGCGCAAATCGGCCGCTTCGACAAGGCCAGCAACAAACAGATGAACCGCGACATCCGCCTGCCGGGCCAGTCGAACCAGGTGATGAACTTGATGCTGGGCTATGAAACGGGACCGGTGAGCGCCCGCCTGGCCCTCAACTACAAGTCGCCGTATCTGCTGGAAATGGGCAACGATATCCTCGACCAAAGCCAGGACCATATCGTCGCCAGCCAAAAGCAGCTCGATTTCTCGCTGTCCTACCAGATCAACAAACAGTTCCAGCTGATGTTCGAGGCGGCCAACCTGAACAACGAGAAATACTATGTTTACCAAGGCACGAAGCAATACAACGTGCAGAACGAACAATACGGCCGCACTTTCAAAGTGAGCCTGAAAGCCAGCGCCTTCTGATGATGATTTTACCTACCATGAAAAAAACCGTACTCTGCAGCGCTTTGCTGGCTGCCTTTTGCCTCGCGGGCACGGTGCAAGCCGCACCTAACCAGACTGTTCCTTCCTTCACGCAGGAAGCGGAAGAACTGGCGCGTCTGCCCGGCGGCGGCTGGTTGCTTCTCGACAAGCATGGCTTGCATCTGTTCAACGCTGCCGGCCAGGAACAGGACAGCATCGCCGTGCGTGCCAAGCAGCTCGACACGCGCATCGATGGCGGCAAGGTGCTGGCCGTGTTCCTGGAAGCGGACACGCAGCGCCCGCTTCCCGTGTCCGTCGATGTGCAGGCCGGCAAGCTGGTCAAGCTGGCGCCGTTTCCCGTCCCCACCTTTTCCGTGGAAGCGTCGTGTTTGTACCGCGACGCCCAGCAGCTCGATCATCTGTTCCTGATCGGTAAGGATGGGCAAGCGGAACAGTGGGTGATGCAGGGCGAGCAGCGTCAGCTGGTGCGCAAGCTGGCCTTGCCGCCGCACGCCAAGCATTGCCGGGTCGACGATGGCGCTCAGCGCCTGCTGGTGAGCGAGTCCAACATGGGCGTGTGGGCGTATGACGCCGAATCCGAAGGCATGGGCAAGCGCGAAGTGGTGGCCCTGCGCAAGCCGTATGGCCAACTGGACGGCGGTGCTGGCGCGCTGGCCGTGTTGCCCGGTGGCGTGGCCGTGCTCGACGGCAAGGCGGAAAAGCTGCACCTGCTGGCACGCCAGGGCGGCAAGTGGACCGCCCTGCCGCCGCAAGCCGTCGCATTGAACGTGCGCAAGGGTGACAGCCAGCTGGCGCTGGACAAGGAATCGCTACTGCTGCGCGGCAAGAACGGTTGGCAAGCGCGGCCCTTGAAATGGACGGGCAAGGCGGAAACGCAGCCTGCGGTGGCCATCATCGCCCCGCAAGCGCAGACGGAACCGATGGCGCGCCAGGGTGACGCGGCCGATGATCCGGCCATCTGGCTGTCCAGCAACCCCGCCAATGCGCGCATCCTCGGCACCAACAAGAAGCAAGGACTGCTCGTCTACGACCTGCAAGGCAAGCAGACGCAGCTGCTGGAAGTAGGCCGCCTGAACAATGTCGATGTGCGGCAGAATATCCAATTGAATGGCAACAAGGTCGACCTGGCCGTGGCCACCCAGCGCGACGACAACAGCATGATGCTGTTCACCATCAGCGCCGATGGCATCGTCGCGGAAGCGGGCCGTTTCCCTACCGGCCTGAAAAGCATCTACGGCATGTGCTTGTACCAGCCAGCCAGCGGCGGCGTGCAAGCGTTCATCAACGACAAGGACGGCACCTTCCAGCAATACAGCATCGGCATGAACGGCAACAAGTTCAGCGCCACCCTCTTGCGCAGCTTCAAGGTCGCCACGCAACCGGAAGGCTGCGTGGCTGACGACGCCAACGGCAGATTGTTCCTTGGCGAGGAAACGCGCGGCATCTGGACCACCTCGGCCGACGCCGCCAAGCCGGACGCCCTCACCATGGTCTTGCCCGTGGGAGCGAACCTGACGGCCGACGTGGAAGGCATGGCCATCTACCGCAAACCGGACGGCAAGGCTGATTCTGGCTACCTGATCGTTTCCAGCCAGGGCGACAGCAGCTACGTGGTGCTAGACGCCCAAGCGCCGTACAAGGTGCGCGGCCGCTTCAAGGTGGGCTTCAACTTGCCGGCCGGCCTCGACGGCACCTCGGAAACGGATGGCCTCGATGTCACCTCCGTCAACCTGGGCGGCGCGTATGCGCAAGGCATGCTGGTGATCCAGGACGGCTACAAGCGCTTGCCCGATGGACCGCAGAACTTCAAGTATGTGGCGTGGGGGGATGTGGCGAAGGCGTTGGGGCTGGATTAAGTTAGAACAGCAGGGGCCGGTCCCTTTGGGAGCGGCCCCTCCACTATGTGCGCGGCATATCGATATGAAATGGCAGCCGCCTAGCGCATAAGTCCACTATGCCCGACACAAGCAGGCGCCGTGCCGACAATTCGATAATGTTAACAGCCGATACGTCGCCGTACTCCATCATGTAGATACCCGACTCCTCCGCCTCTGGATGCGTATCGAGCACCCCGATCGCAAACGCTCCTCCCTGCCCTTGCGGTATGCGCAAGCCGTGCAGGAAAAACGCCGGCGGATACAGCGCCCATGACCATTCCGCATCCTCCGGCTCAGTCAAGCGCATAAACACATCATCATCGCCGTGGATATCAATATTGAGCTCCAGCATGCCGCTACCATGAGCGTCCAGACTAATGCTTGATTTCGCTACATCCACTTCAAAATTGGTGTCACCGATACTAAAAACAGTCATTCAATACTACTCCCAAGTTACAGGTAAATATGCGGTGCGACGGGCACCAAGGAATGCAGCGCAACCTCATCGATCACCAAACCAGAAGGATAAATCCGGCAATCACGGCTATCGTCTTGATGCACTATTTTCATCCTTTTTGCCATGTTCGCGCCATCATTGTCAACGCGCGCCGAAATAGCGTCAAAACTCATCACCTCTAATAATGCCAACGAATGCAAGAAACAGCAGCCTACTCCGCAAAACAGGCAAAAAACAGTAGCGTCCGCTTCCGCCCCATTGCAGACATTGGCGGACTTCGAATAGACCGTTCGCATTTTAGAGCTTGATCCGCTTTTCAAGGAATTCGACATACTTCGGATCGTCTTCCATGAAAATTTTCAGTCCGGCGCCCATGTAGGCTCTTGTGAGTTCGTCGGCCGCTGTGTCGTCAGCACCGAGCTCTAGATTTGCTTGGCCAAGCCGGAGGTGAACATACGAATTTCCGAGTCCGCCCGGACATTGAACTGCGTTTGAAAAACATCGTCTAGTTTTCTCGAAATTGCCCAAGTGAAAATGCATGTCACCAACAGCCGTGTAGAGCCACGTTGCAGCGTTCCACTTCGTATGAGGTTCCGGAATTAATCGTAAAGCGTCCAAAAACTTCGCTTTTGCATCTTCGTACCTTCGTTCCTTCGCAAGCTGATTCCCTTGCTCAGACAGGGCGGTAAGCTCGATGTATATCTTCTCGTCTAATTTTTCCATGGGTGAATGTGGCGGCTCGCTAAGGTAAAGGTACGCTGTGTTCGAATTCTAAGGTCCGCTTGTGGCGGTTGCCGTCATCGGCAAGTTCCTCTCCCCAAAGCGGACAACGGTTCCTGAACGCAGATTACTTTGCTCGCGGTCAAGTACAGCGTTCAAAGGCCTGAAGGGCTGTTTCACCAGATATTTTCTGGGTGGCAGCATTGGGCCTTTTCTCGTCAAATGTGCCAATTCCTATTTCCCGACCACTGGACTAAAACGAACGTTGCGAATTGACTGTTCAATAAACGAAAGGTCAGATGCAGTCCTTTCGGACTTTTCCTGAGAGCTCAAAATCGAGTAGCTGAAACTAGCGATACGCACATGGTCTGGCTCCACAACATTTGCGACGTACCACCAATATATGGTGATGGGAGCGCCACGATCCGCTTCCCGAGAAACATGCTTAGATATGGCGCCTCCAGTCGGTAGGTTTTCTGCATGCGGATATCCAATTTTCGCGAGGACTTCGCCACTAGCAGAAGATGATACCGGACTCGGGGACTTGGCAGTAATAACGTCTAACCGGAGGGTGCCCGTGTCGTCGCCTGGCGCATAAAACACGCCGCCTCCCTCTGGCTCATACTCTTCCACCCACGCATCTGGCAAGGAGAACACAACGAGTCCGCCACGGTAAATGATCTGCTTTAAATTTGATGGAGACTCTTGGCCAGCCAAGGCTCCTTTCAAACTCAGTAATGCAATGATGCTCGCTATGACTTTGCGCATGAAGCGCCCCCCTAATTTTTTGTAAGCGACCGCTTGTGGCCGAACTCGGTCGTTCCGCCATGCATGTCATATTTTTAAACAGAAACTTCTCTTGAGCACGTTTCGTTTTTAGTTGCAAAAAAATCAATTTTGAACGCGTGATGCATCACTTCGAGTCAGTCTTAAATTTTTTCCATACTCCTACTTGTCTTTCTGTACAGACAACGTGCGGCTTTATCTTTCGAGTAATAAAAGACTCGTACTCGGAGAGCCTCAAAGCTAATAATTTAATTTCGAACTCAGTCAACGCATCATCCAGCATGCTTTTGCTGCCAATACGATAAAGCCCTATGCCTTTTCTTAGCAAATGATTTGATCTTTCTATCTGCTTGGCTAAATTGGACATTCCAAACCCGTCTGAAGTATCATCCCATTTATGCTCACCGTCTATCTCAATACACAACAGGTAATAACTTTTGATAGGATCTTCATTAATCCGCTCGAGTACCCATACTTGATCCAGTACATACGGTAAGCCGCCTATATTTACGCTATCAGTCCATACTGAGCTATAAATTGCTCTCAAAATTAGGTTGCAGGGGACAGTGCCTTCACAACCATCACAGTCGATCAACGGTTTATCTTTTCTTGTCTCACCGAACGACTTCGCTGCTTTCCACGCATTATCCTCAGCACCTTTATCATCGATGCGGGAAATGGCCGGCTTCAGAGGCTTACCGAATTTTGCAACCAAATTGTAAACTTCTTGATGGGAACGGAATGTATTCGCAGTAAATCCGGTCACGGGAATCCCTGCAACATCTAAGTTCCCATTACGAATGGCATCGATAATGCCATCTAGATAAGGGGCTTTCAAAAAGTGGCTGTAGTCCCTTGATGGTGACTTGCTGCCAGTGCGAAAAATTTCGAAGACGGGTAGCACACTTCTGGCTACAGCCGGAACTTCAAAAAAAGAGAAATCCGGAGGCATCTTATGCATATAGTGGTCTCAAAAAAAGATCTTATTCAAGGCTTAAGAAATGTCCTTTTGTTCATCATGAAAAAGGTTCATGAAGCTCAACATCACACAGAACATAATCAAACCTGCAATCAAGGATGCTCCAGCGAAGGCAAGTCGTCGTGCATTCTTCTCAGTCATAATCTTCTCCCGGGGCACTTAGTTCAGTGCAGTATATGCGAAAGCGTGAATAGGTCTGCTTCTGGCCGCTTGCCGTCGTTCGCAAATTTTGCCCAATTGCGAAAGATTAAACCGCTGCCCCATCGTGCAATGATCGCCGTGATTTGCGGCGCAATAGCAAAAAAGGTAGTCCTATCACCATCGCTATCAAAAACGAGATCGTCGCGAAGAACAGGGCAACAGCGGCTCGGGGAAACGATATGGCTTCGCCAAGAAGTAGGCACGCTATGCCAAACGAGGCAGGCCGAAGAAAAAAGCAGGCTAAACACGACATGAAAAATCGTCGTAGGCGCCAATGCATGAAAAGAGATACCAGTGCTGATATGGAAAAATATGCAAGCACTCCGTCTGGAATTTCAGTCATTGCTCAGGTCTTTAAAGTTGAATTTCATTTCTGCTTAGCAGTGTCCGCTTCTGGCCGATTGCCGACTCTTTTAGGCTAAATGCCGATTAGCATTGGTATCGGTCTTTGATGTGCTCGTTGTAGTAAGTACCCTTGGAGTAGGTACGCATGAACGCTGCATGAACATTCGAAGGTACTCGGCAAAAGTCATAACTATGCCCTTGCTGGAATTGGATACGCATGCGAGCTGTTTGCTCGTCGTAACCAATCGCAACAATGGCACTGGAATTTACTCGAACCATTTGCATGGTAGCTCCCGAAAGTGTCAAGGCTCAAAATGGTAAGGCTGTTCGATTAGGAATCGGCGGCCTCTGACCATTAACAAACGATTCCACAACTGTAGCGCATTTTGCAACATGATATCGAAAAAGAAGCCCCGATACACCAGTCATGTCAGCAACTGCCCGGTTAAATCTCCCCAGCTTACCAATCTGCCAGCGACTACCAGCCTCAGGCATATTAAAATACCGTCCCATGACCTCCCCCGCCTCGACCTCTTCCCTCCCCGACAGCATCCTACTCCCTTCCCTGGCCGTGCTGGGAGGGCAGATTTCCGTCAATCTGGGGGCGGCGATTGCGAAGAATCTGTTTCCTGTCATTGGCGTAGAAGGGATTACGGCGTACCGGGTGGGGTTTTCGGCATTGATCTTGCTGGCCATCTTCCGCCCATGGCGCTACCGCCTGACGCGCAAGGATGTGCTGAACTTGCTGGTCTACGGTTCCGTGCTGGGCTTGATGAACTTGCTGATTTACCGGGCGTTTGCGCTGATACCGATCGGCATTGCGGTGGCCATCGAAGTGACGGGGCCGCTGGCGGTGGCCATGCTGTCGTCGCGCCGGCCACGCGATTTGCTGGCCGTGGCCTGCGCCGTGTTCGGCTTGTATTTGCTGTTGCCGCTGCAAGGCAGCCCGGGCAGCCTGGATCCCGTTGGCGTGGCGTATGCACTGGGGGCGGCGCTGTGCTGGGCGCTGTACATCATCTTCGGCAAACGCGCCTCGACCTTGCAAGGTGGCCAAGCCGTGGCTTGGGGCATGACGGTGGCGGCCATGGTGACGGTGCCTATCGGTATCGCGTATTCGGGCACGGCCTTGCTGGCGCCATCGATTGCCTTGATGGGCCTGGCCATTGCCATGCTGTCCAGCGCCCTGCCGTATTCGCTGGAAATCTTTGCCCTGCGCCGCCTGCCCCAAGGCGTGTTCGGCATGTTCAGCAGCGCGGCGCCGGCCGTCAGCGCGCTGGCTGCCATGGCGGTGCTGGGAGAATTGCTGAGCCTGACCCAGTGGCTGGCCATTGCCTGCATCGTGTTTGCGTCGGCCATGGCGGCACTGGGTGCCCAAGGTGGCAAGCGCTAGCGGTGTCAGTCATCCTGCACGGCTTCCTGGCATGGCTACCCAGCTGACAGGCAGGTTTTGATTCCCGCCTGTAAAATGCGTTATTGCTTGCCATATCGTGCACTTCCGCCTCACCGATGACATCCACCTTTCTTTTTCGCTGGTTCTCTCCTCTCGCCGCCGCAGCCCTGCTGCTGGCGCCAGTCACCGTTGCGCAGGCTGCAGCTCCGGCCGCTGCGGCCGCCCTCACTGGCAATGCCGAAGCAGGCAAGGCCGCGTTTCGCAAGTGCGCGTCCTGCCATCAGGTGGGGCCATCGGCGCGCGGCGGCTTCGGTCCCAAGCTGACAGGCGTGATCGGCCGCAAAGCGGGAGCCACCACCGACTATAAATACTCGGCGGCCATGAAAAACGCGAATATCGTCTGGACCGAGCAAAACCTGGCCGGCTTCCTGAAAGCCCCCAGCTATTTCATTCCTGGCAATAACATGCGTTTCTGGGGCATCGGCAACGCCCAGCAAGTGGCCGACCTGCTGGCCTATCTGCGCACGCAGTAAGCACACAGGCATACCGCCTCAAGCCCCCTCAAACCCATTACGCCAGATCAAGCTCCCAACGCTTGCAGCACACCCTTGCGCTTCTTGTGCGCCGCTTCATAGTCGCGCAGGCGCCGCAACTGGGCTGTGGACAGGCCGTCCAGCTTGTCGCGTATCTGCGCCACTGTCAGGTGCTGGTATCCTGCAATCGGCAAGTCGCGCGCCGCCGCTGCGTCTGCAACCTTGGCCACATGCTTTTCATCACGCTGGCGGCCTTGCGCCTTCTGCGTTTCACCCGCCTGCGCCCTTTGCTTGTTCACGATACGGGCGGCGACTTCTTCCTCGCGGCCCGGATAGCGCCCCTCCTGCTTGAACTCTTTTTCAAGCTGCTTGAATTCGCGTTCGCGCTTGGGGCTGGCACCAACAGGCATGCGTCCTCCCGTCTAGGGCTTGGCTGGCAGCTTGCGCACGCATAGATAGATGGAATACAGCGCCGCCAGCCCCACCAGCACGTACACGCCGCGCGATGCCGTCGACATGGCGCCCAGGATGCGGGCCACGATGTCGATGTCGAACAAGCCCACCAGCGCCCAGTTCAAGCCGCCCACGATCAACAGGATCATCGAGATCCAGTCGACCACGTTCAGGCGCTTGGCCGTCATTTCCTGTTTTGCCGCTCCGTCCGATCCTGCCTGGATATTCGCCATATCAGCCTCCTGTGAGAAGAAATGCCCCGTCAAGGGTCTGTACAAGTAACAGTGTAGGCGGGGCACCGTCACATGCCAGTCGGACGATGCCGGCTATTGAGGTAGGAAGCGTCTGTAATCAGACGGGTGATTTTATCTGGCAACAGGCCGTGCCGCTGTTGCTAAACAGGCAGTGACTAATTCCAATATGGAAATATTTATAGATTACTTAGTACCGCGCTGCTACACTCATTTCACCCCAGCAACTTCAGGGGGCAAGCGCCGCATCATGCCGCAGGCATGGAAGACGGCCACCATGGGACAACAGCTGAGGGGACATGAATATTTCAAACATACGCATCGGTGTGCGCCTGACCACAGGCTTTTTGCTCGCATCGCTTTTACTGGCCGTGGTGGTGATCATCAGCACGTGGCAGTTGTCGGCGGTGAGCGGGGAAATCGACAGCAGCGTGAACCAGCGCTATGCGCGCATCGCGCAATTACAGGCCACGCGCAACAGCACGCAGGAACAGCCTGCCCTGCGCGAACTCGACCAGCAGATTGCTACACAATCGGCGCAGATGCGCTCGGCGGCCGAGGCGGCCATGGCCCGCGCGCACGATACCAGCGTGCTGATCATTGTGCTGGGCCTGGTCGGCGGCGTGCTGAGCCTGGCGACGGCCTGGTTCATCAGCAGCGGCATCGTGCGGCCCTTGCGGCATGCCGTCAAAGTGGCGCGCAAGGTGGCTGGCGGCGACTTGAGCGAGCATATCCGCGTCGATTCCAGCGATGAAGTGGGGCAACTGCTGCAGGCCCTGAAAGACATGAATGCCAGCTTGATCACCATCGTGGGCGAGGTGCGCGGCGGCACGCACGACATCGCGGGCGCCTCGGGCGAGATCGCCGCCGGCAACCTGGACTTGTCGCAGCGCACGCAGGCGCAAGCCAGTTCGCTGGAACGCACGGCCGCCTCGATGGACGAGCTGACGGACACCGTCAAGCAAAATGCCGATAACGCACGGCAAGCCAATCAGCTGGCGCAATCGGCCGCGTCCGTGGCCGGCAAAGGGGGCACGGTGGTGGCGCAAGTGGTCGATACCATGAGCTCGATCAACGCTTCATCGAAAAAGATCGTTGACATCATCGGTGTCATTGACGCCATCGCCTTCCAGACGAATATCCTGGCCTTGAACGCGGCCGTGGAAGCGGCGCGGGCCGGAGAACAGGGGCGCGGCTTTGCCGTCGTGGCCGCTGAAGTCCGTACCCTGGCGCAACGCTCGGCCAGTGCGGCCAGGGAAATCAAGCAGCTGATCGGCGACTCCGTGGAGCGGGTCGACGCGGGCGCGCGCCTGGTCGACACGGCTGGCGCCACCATGCGCGAGATCGTGGCCAGCGTGCACCGCGTCACGGACATCATGGGCGAAATCAGCATGGCCAGCGGCGAACAATTGTCCGGCATCGAACAAGTCAATGCCGCCATCGTGCAGATGGAACAGGTAACGCAACAAAACGCGGCCCTGGTGGAACAGGCATCGACGGCGGCGGCCAGCATGCAGCAGCGCGCCACCTTGTTGTCGGGCACGGTGGGCATCTTCAAGCTGAGCCGTGACCAGACACCCGCCCAGGCCGCGAACGGCATCAGCCTGGTGGCAGCACAGACCACTCACGCTGTCACAGCGCCGGCAAGCCGGCCTGCCGTAGGTGTTAGAGCGCGGCTGAAAGCCTGAGTTCCCGCACCATCGCTGCCCCGCTCCAACTTATAACTGCTTGTACATGACCGTGGTAGCGTCCAGCCGGTCACCGGCCGGCGCCAGCGCATAGCCGGGGATGCTGCCGGCCACCACATAGCCGAGCGACAAGTACAGCGGTTCCGCATGGTCGCTGCTGCGTGTGTCCAGTGTCAGCAGGCTGCGCGGCAAGAGGCGCGCCTGCTCTTCCAGCGCCTGCATCAGCTGGCGCGCGAGGCCTTGGCGGCGGAAAGCGGGCGCGACCAGCAGCTTGCGCACTTCGGCCCGGTGCGCCTGGTTGGGATTGGTATCCCAATCCAGCTGGACGGCGCCGGCCACACGGCCATCGACTTCGGCCACCAGCAGCAGGCGCACGCCGCGCGTGACAGCTGGCAACACGTTATCCGTCCAGAACGACTGACTGGCCGCCGTATCGAACGGCAAGATAAAACCGATGCTGGCGCCGTCGTGCACGCATGCCTGCAGCAGCGCGCCCAGTTCCGGCAGGCGTAGACGAATATCGTCGGGCGAAAAATGGCGTAGCGATGCGGGCATGGCGGCCTCATACAAGAAAGAGAAAATAGCGGGCGCCGCTGTCCGGCGGCGTCATGAATGCGCTGGGGCCGTGCAACTGGTAGCGCAGGCAGTCGCCGGCCAGCAAGTCGTGCGAGCGGCCGTCGACGGTCACGTTCAGCTTGCCTTCCTGCAGCAACAGATGGTGTTCCATGCCGGGCCGGGGCGAGGCGGCATAACTGATCGTCACGCCAGCGCCCAGCTCGCATTCGAGCGCTTCACCAGCCAGCGCGCGCGCCGGCGGCGAGACGGAGCGGCGGATAAATCCCGTGGTTGAGTCCGTCCACACGCTTTGCTCGGCCCGCCGCAGCAGCGGCGGGAAATCGTCTTCCACCATGCGCAACAGGCGTGACATGGCCAAGCCATACGCAGCGCACAACTTGCCCAGCACGACGGTTGTCGGGCTGACTTCGCCATTTTCCAGGCGCGACAGGGTGGCGCGGCTGACCTGGCTCGCGGTGGCCAGCTGGTCCAGCGACCAGCCCCGCTCCACGCGCAACTGTTTCAGGCGCGCCGCCAGCCGCTGTTCCGTATCGTTCTCTGTGCTCACCAAATTTTCCATATACGGGAATTTATTCCATATATGAAAAACAGTCAAGCCATACGCGACGCGTGGCGGCACAGTTCCAGAAAACCCTTCAAGCGGGGCGAGAGAATCTTCTTGGACTGGCGAATCAGATAAAAGTTGCGCTCCAATGGCGGCAGCATAGTCTCCAGTTCCACCAGTTGGCCACTGGCCAGCAGATCGGCCACGACGACGCGCGACAGGCAGGCGATGCCCAGCCCCGCCGCGGCGCCATATTTGATGGCTTCTGAGTTGCTGAATTCGCCTGCGGCGCGCAGATAGTGCAGATATGGCACCAAGGCTTGCTCCACGGCTTCGCGTGTGCCCGAGCCCGCTTCGCGCAGCAGCCAGCCCGCCTGGTTCAGTTCCGTAAAGCTGAGCAGATGGCGCAGCTGCGCCAGCGGATGCGTGGGTGCGGCCACGATCAGCATCTGATCCGTCAGCCATGGTTCCACCAGCAAGCCCGCTTCGTGGCACGGCCCTTCGATCAGGCCGATATCGACACGGAATTCCGCCACGGCGGCCGCGATGTCGGCTGTATTGGCAATCGTCACTTGCGGGATGCTGCGCCCGTATTGCTGCGCCGCCTGCGCCAGAATCTGCGGCAACAGATAGATGCCTATCGTCGTGCTGGCGCCGATTTGCAGGCTGACGGGCACGGACGGGTCGGCGCCCGCGAACTGGCGCTCGATGCTGGCGGCCCCGTCGCGCATCTGCCGCGCCTGGGGCAACAGCAAGCGGCCATTGTCGTTGAGCAGCAATCGCTTGCCCACCCGGTCAAACAGTTGCGCTCCAAGCAAGGTTTCCAGTTCATTCAGGGCCGCGCTGGTAGCCGATTGCGACAGAGCAATCAGCTCGCCAGCCGCGCTGGTGCTGCCCGTGTCCGCCACGGCCAGGAAAATTTGCAACTGCCGCAAGGTCAACGCCATCTAACATACTCACTTAATAGGTTAAACATACAAAAACAATCCGTTTTACCATTTAATCGGTCAGCTGTACAGTCATGCCATACGCAACAAGAACATGGAGTACGGCATGTCATCCCTCTCAACGACGAACACAAGCAATTTCAGCGACCGCTACGGCCGATTGCTGCCCGGCCTGCTGCTAAGCGGCGTGGTCGCCTATGGCGCCATTCAATTGGGCAAACTGGAATGGATGCAAAGCCACGGCATGAGCGCCCTGACCCTGGCCATCATGCTGGGCATTGTGCTGGGCAACAGCGTGTATGGCCGCCTGGCGCCCACGTGCGGCGCGGGCGTGGCTTTTTCCAAACAGACATTATTGCGACTCGGCATCATCCTGTACGGCTTCCGCCTGACCTTCCAGGATATTGGCCAGGTGGGCCTGGCCGGCATCGCCATCGACGCGCTGGTGCTGGCGTCCACGTTTGGCCTGGCCATGTTCCTTGGCACCAAGGTGTTCAAGCTGGAACGCAACAGCGCCATTTTGATCGGCGCGGGCAGCTCGATCTGCGGCGCGGCGGCCGTGATGGCGACGGAACCCGTCGTCAAGGGGCGCAGCGAAGATGTGACCGTCGCCGTCTCCACCGTCGTGGTGTTCGGCACTATCGCCATTTTCCTCTACCCATTGCTGTACCAGTTGAACCAAGGCTGGCATCTGCTGGGCGCCACGCCCACCGCGTTTGGCGTGTACATCGGTTCGACCGTGCATGAAGTGGCGCAAGTGGTGGCGGCCGGCAAGTCGATCGGGCAGGAAGCGGCGAATGCGGCCGTGATCGCCAAGATGGTGCGCGTGATGATGCTGGCGCCGTTCCTCGTCATCCTGTCGGCCGTGCTGGCGCGTGGCAAGTCCAAAGGCGGCAACCACGATAAAGCCAGCAAGCTGGCCATTCCCTGGTTCGCCTTCATCTTCATCGGCGTGGTGGCCTTCAATTCGCTGGGCCTGCTGCCAGCGGGCACCGTCGCCACCATTACCGAACTCGATACGGTCCTGCTGGCCATGGCCATGGCGGCCCTGGGCTTGACGACGCATATGTCGGCCATCCGCCGCGCCGGCATCAAGCCGCTGCTGCTGGCCGGCCTGCTGTTCTGCTGGCTGATCGCCGGTGGCGCCGCCATCAACCATGTGGTCGCCAGCCTGTTTGCCTGACTTTGAGCTTGATTCAAGCCGGGGCCGCTGACGCGGGAGCCGAAAACTTCGTACAATACAGGTGTTTTGACTCTCAATCCGGCTTCGGCCCCACCCAGGAACACCCATGCATCTCTCGAACTGGCTGCTTTTCTGCAGCGTCGCCCTGCTCGTCACGTTTTCTCCCGGCCCGGCCGTCTTGCTGGCTATCTCGAATGCCATCGCCGTCGGCCCGCGCCGCGCGATGATCAGCAGCATGGGCAATGGTTTTGGCTTGTTCATCATTTCCGGCGTGGCCATGGCCGGCATGGGCGTCGTGCTGGCCACCTCGGCCACGGCCTTCATGCTGCTGAAACTGGCTGGCGCCCTGTACCTCGTGTATCTGGGCATCAAACAATGGCGCAGCAAGACCAGCGTCGTGGCCGATGCCCCCGTGGTGGCCGGCGCGGCGAATCCCAATTCGTTCTGGAAACTGTTCCGCCAGGGCTTGACGGTGGCGCTGACCAATCCGAAAGCTATTTTGTTCTTCTCGGCACTGTTCCCGCAATTCATCACGCCGGGCGAACCGGTGGCCATCCAGTTCACCGTGCTGACGACCTCGTTTGTCGCCTGCGCCATGCTGGCCCACTTGTTCTATGCCAACCTGGCGCGCCTGCTGAAAACCCAGCTGGCCACGCCGGGCCGCGCCAAGCTGTTCAACCGCATCACGGGCGGCGCCTTCGTCCTGCTGGGCCTGAGCCTGCTGCGCCTGCGCAGCAAGGCAGCGTAATTACTGTAGTAAAAATGTCTCGATGCTGGCCGCCAGGGCCAGCGGCGTTTCATTCATCGGATAGTGTCCCGCATTGCCCAGCACCTCCAGCCGGGCTTGCGGGTACCACGCCAGATACGTGCGGCGCATCAGGGCCGCATCGAAACGGGGGTCATGCTCCCCCACCAGCGCCAGCAAGGGCAGTGCCACGCGCGCCGCCTTGATTTCCTCACTGAAATCCGTCCCGCTCCACGCGAGGAAATAAGCCGTAAACGCGGCCGGATCCGCACTTTCCCACGAATATTGCGCCTTCCAGTCCAGCCAGGCGGCTGGCAAGCGTTCGCCCGTGCTGCGGTTGATGATGGCGCGCCGCGCATCGACGTGCCCGCTGGCGTCGAGGAACAGTTGCCGCGCTGCCCCATCGAACGTCACGCCGCAGCTAGGCACGGGCGCCACGGCCACGAGTTTGCGCAGGCGCAAGGGCGCCAGCAAGGCCAGCCGTTCCAGCGCCATGCCGCCCATTGAGTGTCCCACCACGCTGAAGGTGGCCAAGCCCAGCGCATCGGCCAAGGCCAGCGCGTCGCTGGCGACCTCTTCCATTGAGTATTCTCCTGCCACGCCACGCATGCCGCCATAGCCGCGATTGTCCATGAAGACATAGCTGAAAGCGCCGCCATCGAGGGCCGCTTCCATCGGCGCGAACGCGTGCGCGTCGCCAAACCAGCCGTGCAGAACGATGACGGCGTGGGGACCGTGGCCCACGCGATGACAGGTATTGTGCATGTTCACTCCTGAAAAAGAGTGTGATGGTAAGCGGCCAGCAAGCGGCCCGCCTTCGCTAGCAGGTCAAATACTGTAGAGTTCGGGCCATGGATGATTTTTATACGGAAGTACCGCGCCCTTTGATCGCCACGGCGCGCGACTATGTGGCTGATGCCGTCTTTCCCAGCCACAGCCATGCGCGCGGGCAACTTGCGTATGCGGCGCGCGGCGTCATCAGCGTGCACACGCCGCAAGGCAACTGGCTGGTGCCGCCGCAACGCGCCTGCTGGGTACCGGCCCAGCTCGTCCACGGCATGCGCATGCATGGCGCCGTGACCATGCACAATGTCTTTATCGACGCGCCCACCATCGCCGGGGCCGGCTTGCCGCCCCACTGCCAGGTGCTGGACGCCCAGCCGCTGCTGCGCCAGTTGCTGGCCGAGGCCGTGACTGTCGACGCCTTGTATGCGGAACAATCGCGGGCCGGACGATTGATGGCCTTGCTGCTCGATGAGATTGCCGCCGCCCGGTCCCTGCCCCTGAGCGCGCCCCTGCCGCAGGAACCGCGGCTGGCGCGGCTATGCATGGAGATGCTCCAGCAACCGAGCCTGGACAGCAACCTCGATGCCATGGCGGCGCAGGCCGGCATGAGCCGGCGTACCTTTACGCGGCAGTTTCGCGCCCAGACGGGGCTGGGCTTTGCCCAATGGCGCCAGCAAGCATGCCTGCTGGCGGCCATCACGCGTCTGGCCGAGGGGCAAGCCGTCACCCGCGTGGCGCTCGACCTCGGCTATGCCAGCCCCAGCGCCTTCACGGCCGCCTTCCGCCGCGTGCTGGGCCAGGCGCCCAGCGACTATCTGTCGGACTAGGCAATGATGGCGGCGATGCGCTGCGCCAGCGCCTGCGCCAGTTTCTGCACATGGTAGCCGTCGACAAAGCCATGGTGGGCTTGCGCGGAAAACGGCACCCGCATGCGGCCATCGTCCTGCGCGGGACCGAACTTGCCCCAAGTAAAGGTCGGGATATCGGCGTCGCCGTGGCGGTAGACAGGATGCTCGATGGCCGCCAGTTCCAGCCAAGGCAGGCAGGTGATGAAGATATTGTTGCGCTGCTCGCGCTCGGTTTCTCCCTCACCCGTGTTGATCAGCGCGGAACTTGCTTCGGCCAAGCGTTTCGCTTCCAGGCTGCGTGCGATGAATACATCAAGCTGGTCCGTCATCGCGAAGCGCGTGTAGTTGAGGTTCTCGTCGCCGTTGATGACGGTGTAGGAGGCGGGGAAATCGTCGATCTTGATCACCTCGCCCTGGTGGATGCGGTACATGAAGTTGTCGATTTCCCTGACCGTATTGAGCAGGCAGAACAGGAAAAAGTGGAATACGGGGATTTTCCGTTCCTTGCACCAGGGCCGGAAATCCGGCACGTCGAGCTGGAAGTTGATGTTGACGAGGGGATTGTCAAACGCGCGGAACAAGTCATAGCGGTCACGCCGCTTTTCAAAATTTTTCATGCGGCGAGTGTAGACGATGGTGGTGCTGGCGGGCAAGTCACGCCGTATCGGCTTGCCAGTAATCTGCCAGGGCGGCCAGGGCATACTGTCCAGACAGGCTCTCATCCACCTGTACGACAAACGTCAGGAATTGCACGACGGCCTGTCTTTGCGCCGCATTGAAGCCGGCGTACTTCGCGATCGCATACGCGCGCGAATCCCGGTTCCGTTCAGACGGTGAAAGCGCATGCACTGTCATTCCGAGCACATCAGTCTCCCAGCTTGTCCGATGCTGATATGCCACAGCGTAGCGCATGTATGCCGGCAAGTAATACAGAAATTCCTCAGCCTCCATATGGGCGAGCAAACCTTCGCCCTCCTCGATTTCAGCATCGGGAATCTCTTGCCAGATCGAATCGACTCGATCCTTGCCGCTCGCAATCCATTCCCTCTCGCTGATGTCCTCCGACATACCGTATTGATCCGTCAAGAGAAATTGACGCAAAGATGTTTCCGGGCGCTGCGTACCAGCGAACTCGCGTTCAATGCAGGCAATCAGGCTGGCCGCGTCCGTCGATACATTATCTGAACAATTCATTAAAAATCCTTGGATATCCCCAAAATCGCCCGTGCCACCTCGGCCACGCCCTCTTCCACCTCACCAGGCGTTGGCGTCAGGGCGAAGCGGGTCAATTCCCCGTTCAAGGCATGCTGCGTATCGTGTTTATCGCGCGGCAATGGCAGCGTCATGCGTGGTGTCATGTGGCGGCACCGTGCGCCAGGCCCCGCTGCACTTTCCACGCCAGCGGTAAAGTCAGCAGCAACACGGCCGCCAGCGCCAGCAAGGCCGTCGGCACGCTCGTATGGTCGCCCAGCGCGCCGAACAGCACGGGCGACAGCGCCCCGCCGCCGATGCTGCCCGTGTAGAACAGGGCGAACGCATGCTCGCGCTTGCCAGGCTCGGCCAGTTCCGGCACGGCGCCGTACAACACGGACGAGGTGCCGTTCAGCGCCAGCCCCAGCAGGGGCAGCATGGCCATGACGCCGGCCAGCGGCAGCCACAGGGCCAGCACGATCAGCAGCGAGGTCATCGATTCCGTCAGCCACACGGTCTTCATCATGCCGATGCGCGCGCCCAGATAGCCGCACAGCAGCTTGCCGAAGGCGCCGCCCACAAACAGCAGAGACAGGGCCACGCCGATGCCGGCCGTGCCAGCGCCCTTGCTTTTCAGCAGGAATGGCAAAAAGGTGAGAAAAACCATGCGCACGGCGCTGTCCAGGGTGCCCGTGGCCAGCAAGGCGCGGAAGCTCGCGGGCGAACCATTGCCCGCGATGGGTTTTCTGACTTTTTTCTGGCTGGCCTGGATGTCGCCCGGCTTCGGCAGCAGCCACCACAGCAAGCCAGCCGCCCCCAGGCCCAGCAAGCCCAGCAGCGAAACGCTGGCTCGCCAGCTGCACACCAGCAACAGCAAGCCCACCAGCGCGGGAATCAGGGTCTTGCCGATATCGCCGGCAAAGTTATAGTGCGACAGCGCCTCCTTCACGCCGCCGCCCGCCTCGTGCGTGTCGGTGACGATGGACGAGGCCAGCGGATGCTGGGTGCTGGCGCCCAGGCCGCCCAGCAGCAGCGCGAACAGCAGCACGCCCAAGCCGCCCGCCTGCCCTGCGATCAGGTAGGCGACCCCGGCCAGCGCCGTGCCGCCCACCAGCAGGCGCTCGCGCCCCCAGCGCCTGGCCATGCGGCTGGCCAGCAACTGGAAACCGGCCATCATGCCCGAGTAGGATCCCCGCAGCAGGCCTACCATGGCATAGCTGATGGCAAACTGCACCTGCCAGATGGGCAACAGCACGTAAATGACGTCCGTCAAACCGTCATGCACGGCATGCGCACTGCAGGCGGCGAACAGCGAGCGGCGGCGTATCGGTTTGTCGGAGGGAGGTGCTTCGGGGGACAGCGCGGCAAGCGATGGTTCGTTCATGATTCTGCAAGCGGGGAAAACGCGATACAGCCAGCTTACACCAATTGGCAACTTCGCATCTTGAAGCGTAGCAAGAATAATATTA
>NZ_JABXFH010000032.1:0-72592 GCF_013372745.1 Janthinobacterium sp. BJB401
GGCCATGCCCCTTCTTCGCCGCGTCAAAACTCTGCAGCACGTGTTCGGCCATGCCATTGGCCAGCTCGTGCTCGCCAATGAACACTTTGCCGGCGTTTTCCGCGCGCAGCAATTCCGCCTCTTCCTCGCTGTGCGTGCGCACCACCGTCATGATGCTCGGGTTCAGCGCGCGCGCCGTCTCGATCATGGCGCGTACGTGGAAGGTGTCCGGCGTGGCGATGACGAGCATGGTGGCGTGCGTGATGTGCGCCTGGATCAGCACGGCCGGTTCTCCCGCATTGCCGGCCACGGCCGGAATGCCCTGCTTGCGCAGCTGGTCGACGATTTCGCGGTTTTCCTCGGCCACGACGAAGTGGATGCCCCGTTCCATCAGGGCGGCGGCGATGCGCCGGCCCACGCGGCCGTAGCCGACCAGGACGATCTGGCCCGACAGCTTTTCCTGCGGCACCGTCATCGGCAGCTCGGCCAGCGGATCCGTGGTGCGCTCGAACTTGCGCGCGAAATCGCTGTTGTTCATCACGCGCAGCAGCGGCTTGGCCATGCTGAAGACGAGCGGGTTGAGGGCGATGGACAGGATGGCGCCGGCCAGGATCAGGCTTTGGCCTTCCAGCGGCATCAGGCCCAGGGACAGGCCCAGCGCGGCCAGGATGAACGAGAACTCGCCGATCTGCGCCAGACTGGCCGAGACGATGATGGCCGTTTTCGGCGGATAACGCAGCGCCATCACCAGCAAAAAGGCGGCAATCGACTTGCCGAAGATAATGATGGCGCACACGGCCAGCACTTGCAGGGGCTTGTCGATGAGGATGTTCGGTTCGAACAGCATGCCGACGGAAACAAAGAACAGCACGGCAAACGCGTCGCGCAGAGGCAGCGACTCTTCCGCGGCGCGGTGGCTCAGTTCGGATTCGCGCAGCACCATGCCGGCGAAGAAGGCGCCCAGCGCGAACGACACGCCGAACAGCTTGGTCGAAGCGTAGGCGATGCCGACGGCGGCGGCGATCACGCACAGGGTGAACAGCTCGCGCGAGCCGGTGCGCGCCACTTGCCACAGGATCCATGGGAACAGCTTGCGGCCGACCACCAGCATGAAGACGATAAAGCCGGCTACTTGCCCCAAGGTCACGGCCAGGGTTTGCCACAGGCTGACGGCCTCGGCATCCGGCGCGACCTTGCCGCCCAGCACGCCGGCAAACGCCGGCAGCAGCACGAGGACCAGCACGGTGACGAGGTCTTCCACCACCAGCCAGCCGACGGCGATGCGGCCATTGAGGGAGTCGAGGATGCCCCGTTCTTCCAGCGCGCGCAGCAGCACCACGGTACTGGCCACGGACAGGGCCAGTCCAAAGATCAGTCCGCCACCGAGGGTCCAGCCCCACCAGTGCGCCAGTCCCATGCCCATCGCCGTGGCGACACCGATCTGCAGGATGGCGCCGGGCAGCGCGATCTTGCGCACGTCCCACAAGTCTTCAATGGAAAAGTGCAGGCCGACACCGAACATCATCAGCATCACCCCGATTTCCGCCAATTGTCCCGCTATTTCCGCATCCGCCACGAAACCGGGCGTGGCCGGTCCGATGATGATGCCGGCGGCCAGATAGCCGACCAGTGCCGGCAGTTTCAGGCGCGCGGCGATGAAGCCGAAGATGAGGCCGAACCCGAGGGCGGCGGCGATGGTGGTAATCAGGCTGATGTCATGGGGCATGCGTGTGGGGTTCCTTATGGGGACGTGCGGATAGAAAAAGATGTTGCTCAGCGACCAAGTATAAACGCATCAAAGCCCCTGCCGGAAAATTTCCTGCGGCTTTATTGCAAAAAACCTGTGCTATATCTTCGTCCAGGTGGCCGCGAACGCATGTCATCCACCTCGAACATCGCCTAATTCAGGAGTCAGGCGATGTTACACCCATGCGCTCAGAGCTTGCGCACGACCACGCAGCCGATGGAATAGCCGGCGCCGAACGAGCAGATGACGCCCGTGGCGCCCGCCGCCATGTCATCCTGATATTTATGGAAGGCGATGATGGAACCGGCTGACGAGGTATTGGCGTAGGTGTCGAGGATCACGGGCGCTTCGTTCTCTTGCGCGTCGCGGCCCAGGATCAGGCGCGCGATCAGCAAATTCATGTTCAGGTTGGCCTGGTGCAGCCAGTAGCGCGAGACTTGCGCCACTTCCACGCCGGCCTTGGCCAGGGTCGCCTTGATCATCTCGGCCGCCATCGGGCACACTTCCTTGAAGACCTTGCGGCCTTGCTGGCGGAACAATTTGTCCGCCTGGCCCACGCCGGATTCGTCAAAGCGGTTGAGGAAGCCGAAATTGTTGCGGATGGCATTCGAGAAGCGCGTTTTCAGTTCCGTGCCGATGATCTCGAATTGATGCTGCGACACGGCCGTGTCTTTTGCTTCGACGATGATGGCGGTGCAGGCGTCGCCGAAAATGAAATGGCTGTCGCGGTCGCGCCAGTTCAGGTGGCCGCTGGTGATTTCGGGATTCAACACCAGCACGGCGCGCGCCTGGCCGCTTTGCACGGCGGCCACGGCTTGCTGGATGCCGAAGGTGGCGGACGAGCACGCCACGTTCATATCAAAACCATAACCATCGATGCCCAGCGCATCCTGCACTTCCACGGCCATGGCCGGGTAGGCGCGCTGCATATTGCTGCAAGCGACCAGTACCATGTCGATATCGGCCGGCGTGCGGCCGGCGCGGGCCAGCGCATCGTGCGCGGCGGCGACAGCCATTTCCGCCTGCAGCGACAGTTCGTCATCGCCCCGTTCCGCAATGCGCGAGACCATGCGCGCCGGATCGAGGATGCCTTCCTTTTCCATCACGAAGCGCGACTTGATGCCGGACGCCTTTTCGATGAAGGCCACGCTCGACAGATCCAGCGCCGTCACTGTGCCCGCGGCGATCGCGTCGGCGTTGTCGGCATTGAATTTTTCCGCGTAGGCATTGAAGCAGGTGACCAGCTCTTCGTTGGAGATCGAAAATGGCGGCGTGTACAGTCCGGTACCGCTGATGACGACTTGTTTCATGGTTAAACTTTCAAATTTGGCAATCGACGTGGCGCCGATAAGTGAAGCAAATTTTACACAAACAGGCTCGACTGTAGAGAGTTTCGTGTTGCGGGGCAGGGGAAGTGTGGCGGAAGATTGATTTATGTCGCGTGGACGGCTGACCGGGGGGCATGGCGCCCCCCGTCGGTACTGCTTACTTTTTCTGTTCTTTCTTGACGTCGGCTTGCACCACCACCGGTTCGGCCTTGGCCAGTTGCACCGGCAAACCTTTCAGGTGGTTCAGCGCCTGGTGCAATTGGAAATCGTCCTTGCTGCCAAATTCCAGCGGCTTGCGGGTCTTTTCCAGGGCGATGATGCGCAATTGCTCTTCCATCTCGTCGTTGACGGGGGCCGCCTTGGTGCTTTCCTTGTCGCGGTCGTTGCTCAGGTGCTTGGTCAGGTCCGCTTCGCGGATGCGCAAGCCGTTCAGGCCGTCGCCGTCCGCATTTTCATCAACCAGCAAGTCGGGCACGATGCCCTTGGCCTGGATCGAGCGGCCGTTCGGCGTGTAGTAGCGGGCTGTCGTCAGCTTGACGGCCGTGTCGGCCGTCAATTGACGGATGGTTTGCACGGAACCCTTGCCGAAGGTTTGCGTGCCGATGATGGTGGCGCGCTTGTAATCCTGCAGGGCGCCGGCGACGATTTCCGAGGCCGAGGCCGAACCCGTGTTGACCAGCACTACGAGCGGCACTTTCTTGATGGCGGCCGGCAATTTCGCCAGCGCGTCGCCTTCCGAGCGGAAGGTATAGTATTCGGCGCGGCCGTAGAACACCTGTTTCGAGTCCGGCAGCTGGCCGTTGGTCGAGACGATGGCCGCGTCCTTCGGAAGGAAGGCGGCCGAGACGCCGATGGCGCCCTGCAGCACGCCGCCCGGATCGTTGCGCAGGTCCAGCACCATGCCCTTGATGTTCGGATCTTGTTGATATAGCGCCGTGATCTGCGCGGCCATGTCGTCGACGGTGGGTTCCTGGAATTGCGATACGCGCAGCCAGGCGTAGCCCGGCTCGACCATCTTCGCCTTCACGCTCTTTTGATGAATTTCCTCGCGCGTGATGGTGAAGGCCAGCGGCTGCGGTTCATCCTTGCGGGCAATCGTCAGCGACACCTTGGTGCCCGGTTCGCCGCGCATGCGCTTGACGTTGTCGTCCAGGCTGACGCCCTTCACGGGCTGGCCATCAAGGCGGGTGATCAGGTCGCCAGCCTTGATGCCGGCGCGGTAGGCGGGCGAATCCTCGATGGGCGAGACGATCTTGATGTAGCCGTCTTCGCTGAGGCCAATTTCAATGCCCAGGCCGACGAATTTGCCTTCGGAGCCTTCGCGCAGTTCGGCGTAGGCTTTCTTGTCGAGGTAGGCGGAATGGGGGTCGAGCGAGGCAACCATGCCGGAAATGGCGTCTTCCAGCAGCTTCTTGTCTTCGACGGGTTCCACGTAATCGGACTTGATCAGGCCAAACACATCGGCCAGCTGGCGCAACTCTTCCAGCGGCAGTGGCGGCTCGACGTTTTTTTGCGCCATGGCGGAAAATTGCAGCGACACGGCGACGCCGGCCACCACGCCCAGGCCGATCAAGCCGGTATTTTTGAGTTTGCCCATCATTGCACCTTTGCAGCTAGCGTGTCTTGCACAAGCGCCAGTCCCCGTGGAGCGGCGCTTTGTTGAAAGTATAGACCTGAATCTCTACTGGCGTGGGCCGGCCATGGAAAAAGCGTGCCTGGACCCAGTCTACGCGCGAAAACGGGGCTGCCAGCTTGCCATATGTTGCGGTTTTGTATGCGATGTATAGTTACTCTTGAGGGGAGTAAGCATTTGTAAGAGTCGAAAAAAAGCGTGTGCCGCGGCCCTATAGTGGACTCGCATTCTCGACCCGAAGTGGTTTTGCCTGCGTCCACGGACGCAGGCTTTTTTTTATCCGGAGCCTGCATGACCTCGTTGACCTTTTTCTCCGCCATGCGCCGTTTCAGCCTGGCCTTGCTGCTGGGCACCACCGCCTTGACCGCCTCGGCCGTGCCGATTGCCGACATGCGCCTGGAAGACTTGCTGCCGATGGCGCCCGATTTCAAGGCCGAATTGAAGCTCAATGCGAATCAAAGCACCTTGTGGCAACAGGTGGAAGGGAAATCGCGCCAACTGTTGCGCGAACGCAAGGCGCGCCGCGAACGCCTGCAAGCGGGCGTGACGCAGGGTTTGCAAACGCCCCGGCTGGAGCTGCGCGACTTGCTTGCCGGCCTGGATACGGAAAGCACGCAGAGCCTGGCTGAAGAAAAGCAGCTGCGCGAGTGGTGGCTGAGCGTCAACGATGCCCTCGACGAGCACCAGCGCCAGATGGTGGCCCAGTTCATCGCCGGCCAGATGGCGCGCGTGATGGACGCCGCCGCACCCCGCAGTGAATCGCACGGCGCGCCCGGTGGCGAGCATGGCGGGCGCAAGGGCGGCAAGGGAGGAATGGGCGGCGCGGGTGTGAGCATGGGTAGCGGCGGCGCCGGCATGACGTTGCCCGGCAACTAAGGGACAACCAAGGGGCAACCAAGGGGACAGTCCGGGGGCAAGGATGGTCAAATGGCATGCTCACGTGCTACATTCCTGCAGCGCCTGGCGCGGCAGGCTATCCGCCCGAAGCCATCCGCCCGGTCTTTTTGACATGCCCCATAAGGACAATCCGTGAATCGCTATCTCTTGAGCAGTCTGACCCTGACCCTGTTGGCTGCGTTTGCCCATGCCGCCGAACCCGTATCCGCCGCTGCCGCCCCGACCGTGGCTCCAAGCGCCGCACCTGCCGCCGCTGGCGTCGTTTCCGGCATCGACGTGCAGTACATCGACCCCGCCGTGCGCGTGCAGGACGATTTCTTCACCCATTTGAATGGCAAGTGGCTGGCCACGGCCGAGATTCCTGCCGACAAGTCGAGCTGGGGTTCGTTCGCCAAGTTGCGCGATGACACGACGCCACAATTGCGCGGCATCATCGTCGCTACGCAACAGGACAAAAACAAAAAAGCCGGTTCCGAAGCGCAGAAAATCAGCGACCTCTACGCCAGTTACATGGATGAAGCCAAACTCGATGCGCTGGGTACGAAGCCGCTGGCCGGCGAATTGAACCGCATTCGCTCGCTGCGCGACAAGAAGGGCGTGCCCGCCCTGATCGCCCACCTGAGCCAGGCGCGCGTGTCGACCCCGTACGCCGTGTATGTGGGCCAGGATGCCCGCGCCTCCACCAAATACGCCGTGTATGTGAGCCAAAGCGGCCTGGGCATGCCTGACCGCGATTACTACCTGGAAGCCAAGCAGGCTGGCGTGAAAGAAAAATACCAGGCGCACGTGGAAAAAATGCTGGCCATGGCCGGCGACAAGAATGCCGCCGCCCGCGCCAAGGCTGTTGTTGCGCTGGAAACGGCCCTGGCCGAAGTGCAATGGACCAAGGTTGAGAACCGCGACCCCGTGAAACGCTACAACAAGACCGACATCAACAAGCTCAACGAGCTCACTCCCGGCTACGACCTGAAGTCCAGCCTGGCTGCCTTGGGCATCGCCAACAAGGTCGATTACGTCATCGTCAACCAGCCGAGTTACCTGGCCGGCTACAACAAGGTACTGGCCGCAAGCGACCTGGACACCGTGAAAGCCTACTTCGAATGGCAGTTGCTGAACAGCTATGCCAGCTATCTGTCGAAAAACTTCGTCGACGAGAACTTTGCCTTCTATGGCACGGTACTCAGTGGCGTGACGGAAAACCAGCCGCGCTGGAAGCGTGGCGTGGGCGCCGTCGAAGGCGTGCTGGGCGAAGCCGTCGGCAAACTGTATGTCGCGCAATATTTCCCTGCGGAGCGCAAGGCGCACATGCAGGAACTGGTGAAAAACGTGCTGGCCGCCTACAAGGACAGCATCGACACCCTGGACTGGATGAGCCCGGAAACCAAGAAGGAAGCGCAAGCCAAGCTGGCCAAGTTCACGCCGAAGATCGCGTATCCGAACAAATGGCGCGATTACACGAAGCTGCAAATCGTCCAGGGTGACCTGGTGGGCAACATCATGCGCGCGGCGAATTTCGCTTCGGCGCGCCAGGTGGCCAAGCTGGGCAAGCCGATCGACCGCGAAGAGTGGGGCATGACGCCGCAAACGGTGAACGCCTATTACAGCTCGACGATGAATGAAATCGTCTTCCCGGCCTCGATTCTGCAGCCGCCGTTCTTCGACGCCAACGCGGACGACGCCGTCAACTATGGCGCCATCGGCGCCGTCATCGGCCATGAAATCAGCCATGGCTTCGACGACAAGGGCAGCCAGTCCGATGGCGACGGCAACCTGCGCGACTGGTGGACCCCGGCCGACCGCAAGAATTTCGCCGCCAAGGCCGACGCGCTGACCAAGCAATACGATGGCTACAGTCCATTGCCGGGCTACAACGTCAACGGCGCGCTGACCCTGGGTGAAAACATCGCCGACAACTCGGGCGTCGCGATCGCCTATAAAGCCTACAAGATTTCGCTGGGCGGCAAGCCGGCGCCCGTACTCGATGGCTTGACGGGCGACCAGCGCTTCTACATGGGCTTTGGCCAGGTCTGGCGCAGCAAGATGCGCGAAGCGCAGCAGATCGTGCAAATCAAGACCGATCCGCATTCGCCGGGCCAGTACCGTGCGAACGGCACCATGGTCAACCAGCCTGGTTTCTATGAAGCGTTTGGCGTGAAACCGGGCGACAAGATGTATGTTGCCCCGGAAAACCGCGTGATCATCTGGTAAACGTCATATCCATGTAAACGTTATCTTGTCACAACAAAAAAGACCACTTGCGTGGTCTTTTTTGCATTCTGGTCAAAGTTTTTTCTGTCGTTTCGGCCGGTATGCTACAGTCAAAAACCGGGCCAGAAGCCTTGGGCCTTCTGACCCTTATATTCCACACAATATAATATAGAGGACAATCGTGAATCGTTATTTGTTAAGTGCATTGACCCTGAGTTTGCTGGCCGGCGTGTCCGGCATGGCTGGCGCCGCTGATAGCGCCAAGAAAGCCGCTCCCGCCACGGCCGTCGCCGCCGCGGCGCTGACGTCCGGCATCGCCGTCGAATACGTCGATCCTGCCGTGCGCGCGCAGGACGATCTGTTCCAGCACCTGAATGGCAAATGGCTGGCGGAAACCGTGATTCCTGCCGACAAGTCGAGCTGGGGCAGCTTTGCCAAGCTGGCTGATGATACGCAAACGCAGCTGCGCGGCATCGTCGAAGGCGCCGCCGCTGACAAAGCCCGCGCGGCCGGTTCGAATGCACAGAAAATCGGTGATTTTTATAACAGCTTCATGGATGAAGCCAAGCTGGAAAGCCTGGGCTTGAGCCCATTGAACGCGGAACTGGCGAAGATCGCCGCGCTGCAGGACAAGGCGGAATTGCCAGCCGTGATTGCCCACTTCAGCAAGCTGGGCGTGACTTCGCCTTACGACTTCGGCATCCACCAGGACGCCAAGGATTCCACCAAATACGTGGCCGACATCGTGCAAAGCGGCCTGGGTTTGCCTGACCGCGATTACTACCTGGAAGCGGGCAAGGCCGATACGCGCGCCAAATACCTGGCCCACGTGGAAAAAATGCTCAGCCTGGCTGGCGACGCGAATGCCGCCGCCAATGCCAAGGCCATCCTGGCGCTGGAAACGGAACTGGCCAAGGCGCAATGGAGCAATGTGCAGAACCGCGATCCCGTCAAGACCTACAACAAGGTGGAATTGGCGAAACTGGCCAGCGTGGCGCCAGGCTACGACTGGGCCCGTTACCTGAAGGACACGGGCATTGCCGGCAAGGTCAATTATGTGATCGTCAGCCAGCCCAGCTATCTGAAAGGCTTTGCCGAGATCGCCAACAAGACGCCGCTGGACACGTGGAAAGCATACTTCCAGTGGCACTTGCTGCACGCTAACGCCGGCTATCTGCCAAAAGCGTATGTCGATGAAAACTTCGCTTTCTATGGCACCACCCTGACGGGTGTGACGGAAATGCGTCCGCGCTGGAAACGCGGCGTGGGCGCCGTCGAAGGCGCGCTGGGCGAAGCCGTGGGCCAGCTGTACGTGGAACAATATTTCCCGGCCGAACGCAAGGTGCGCATGGAAGCGCTGGTGAAAAATCTGATGACGGCCTACCAGCAAAGCATCGACAAGCTCGACTGGATGAGCCCGGTCACCAAGAAACAGGCGCAGATCAAGCTGGCCAAGTTCACCACCAAGATCGGCTACCCGAACAAATGGCGCGATTACTCGGGCCTGACGGTGGCGCCGGACGATTTGATCGGCAACATCCAGCGTTCGCACTTGCTGAACTACAACCGCGAATTGAACAAGCTGGGCCAGCCTATCGACCGCGACGAGTGGGGCATGACGCCACAGACCGTGAACGCCTATTACAACCCGGAACTGAACGAAATCGTCTTCCCGGCCGCCATCCTGCAAGCGCCGTTCTTCGACGCCAACGCGGACGACGCCGTCAACTATGGCGCCATCGGCGGCGTGATCGGCCATGAAATCAGCCACGGCTTCGACGACCAGGGCGCCCAGTACGACGGCGACGGCAACCTGCGCGACTGGTGGACCAAGGCTGACCATAAAAACTTCGCCAAGAAAACCAAGCAGTTGGTGGCGCAGTACAACAGCTTCAGCCCGGTGAAAGGCCACTTCGTCAACGGCGAACTGACCCTGGGCGAGAACATCGCCGACAATTCCGGCGTGGCAATCGCGTACAAAGCATACAAATTGTCGCTGAACGGCAAGAAAGCCCCCGTCATCGACGGTTTCACGGGCGAGCAGCGCTTCTACGCGGGCTTTGCCCAGGTATGGCGCATGAAAATGCGTGAAGCGCAGCAACTGGTCTTACTGAAAACGGATCCGCACTCGCCAGGCCAGTTCCGCGCCAACGGCACCATGCGCAACCAGCCCGGCTTCTATCAAGCCTTCGACGTGAAACCGGGCGACAAGATGTATCTGCCGCCGAAAGACCGCGTCATCATGTGGTAACAGCAGTGCTGACGCACTAGCACCGAGCCGCCCCGCTATCAAGCCGGGCGGCTTTTTTACGCCGTGTGATCTGGCACAAACTGCGGACGAAAAAAAACCGCCCATCCGGGCGGTTCCTGGTTCAGCGCGCTGGCTGAATTATTTGGCAGGCTCGGCTGCCGGAGCAGCGCCATCAGCGGCAGCGGCCGGTGCCGGCACTTCCGGTTCCTTGAACTTGCCGCCCGACGCGTTGGCGATGTAGACGACGGCGCGCGCCACTTCCACATCGTCGAGGTCCGGATTGCCGCCCTTGGCCGGCATCGCGCGCAAGCCTTCGATGGCGTGTTTCAGGACCGTATCGTAACCCTGGGCCAGACGGGCCGACCAGCCGCCCGCGTCGCCAAATTTCGGCGCACCGGCCACGCCGGCGCCATGGCAAGCCACGCAGGTCGCTGTGTACACGGCTTCGCCGCTTTGCAGCACTTTCGGACCGCTGGCATCCTTGAAGGTAAAGCCGGCATTGGCCACCGGGCTCAGGCGCTCGGCAATGGCTTCCGGCGACTGGCTGTCCGTACCGGCGCCCGTCAGTTTTTGCGCCGTGACGAACTGCACCAGCAGGATGATGCCGATGACGGTGATGAGGAAGAAGCCAGCTACGGCGGCAAGCAATTGTTTAGGCGTTTTGATCGCTGATTGTTGTTCGTTATGTGCGTCGCTCATGATGTCCTTAGTCCAGATTTGAAACTGATGGCCGTGTAAGGTAGCATTTTTACATGCTTGGATGTAAACCTTTATGAAACCCACAATTATAGGCACAAAAATTGAGCAGTGACATGCAATTGCCAGCGATACGACAGTTTCCGTAGACGTAGGTAAAGAAAAACGGTATCCTTCGCATCACTTCAGAAATTCCCCCTACGCGGCTGTAGCTCAGTGGATAGAGTATTGGCCTCCGAAGCCAAGGGTCGTGGGTTCGATCCCCGCCAGCCGCACCAAGATGTCCCTCGTCGTTTCCTCAATTATTCTTCCCCTCTGTTCGCAGTTGATGGCTTGCCCGTGCTTGTCCCTGCACATATTGTTATACTATTTTGGTTGCGTTTATTGCGTTTGACTCGTAAGCTTGAATGAAAAGCAGGGAGGAATGCCATGTCGAATGTAATCGATCGTCTGGAAAATAAAGAAGATCTGGAACTGGCGAAAGCGGCGCAGCGCTGCCTGGTCAGTGCGCTGGATCATTCGCGTGCCGTGCAGATTGCCGTTCTGGAAGAGGGAGCGCAAGACTTGGGCGATGCCCCCTTGCTGCGCTTGCCGCCGAATGTGTTGCGCCTGTTTGCCGATGTCCTGGGTACCCTGGCGCAAGGTAAGGCCGTGACGGTCATGCCGAAGGAACATGATGTGACGACGCAGGAAGCGGCGATGTATTTGAATATGTCGCGGCCTTATCTGGTGCGCCTGCTGGAAGCTGGGAAGATTCCCCATCATAAGGTGGGTACGCACCGCCGGTTGCGCTTTGAGGATGTGGTGCAATACAAGGATGAGCGCAAACGGCGTTCGCAACAGGCCTTGCAGGCCTTGGCAGATCAGGCGCAGGAGCTTGAACTGGGGTACTGATGGCCGGATACTACCGTTACACTGCCGTCCTCGATGCCTGTGTGTTGTACCCGGCACCCTTGCGCGATTTATTGCTGAGTTTGGCGGCGGACGGTATCTTCAGCGCACGCTGGACTGCGCAGATACAGGAGGAGTGGCAGCGCAACTTGCTGCTCAAGCGGCCTGATCTGGACCCTTCGGCCTTGGCGCGCACCAGCGCGCTGATGGCCGAGGCAGTGGAGGACGGCGTAATCGAGTCATACGAATATCTGATTGATGCCTTGGTCTTGCCCGATGCCGACGACCGGCACGTGTTGGCGGCAGCCATCGTGGGGCATGCAGACGCTATCGTCACATTCAATCTCAAAGACTTTCCAGACGCGATCATGCGAGGGCACAACATTGAAGTCTTGCACCCCGATGATTTTTTGGTAGCGCAGTATGAACTCGCGCCGATACGCATGCTCAGTGTCGTCAAGGAAAACCGGGCACGCTTGCGAAAACCGCCCAGATCCGCCGCCGAACTGATTGCCACCTACGAAGCGCAAGGCTTGCCGCAACTGGGCAAGTTGCTGCGTTCCGCGATTGCCTTGCTCTAGCCTCCGCTCCACCGCTCCGCCACCCTTGAAATACCTGCCTGCGTTTTCCTGAGGCTTGAACTGCTTTTTTCAGGCACCGCCCTGCCTGAAACGTCCCTGACGCCCCTGCCGTTGTCTGTTTACAACCTCCAAAGTCCTTCCAGCCGCCGATATCAAAATTGATATCGAAACAGTGGAAAAATTGATTGGAGAGATTATCGCCCAGCCCCTAAGATAAACGCCGAGCATGCGAACGACATGCAAGCGATACAAAAAATATCAATACAATATCTGGAGATTCATGATGCGCAACGCCACCGGCCCGCTCGCGGCCACTTCCCCTCGTCCATTCACCTTGAAGGCAGCCGTTGCGGCATTGGCCGGTATTGGCTTGCTGAGCACGGCTTCAGTGTGGGCGCAGGATGCGGTGGCTGCCGATGCCGGTGCCGAGCCTGCTGCGGAAGTGTCGGTCGTGACCGTCAGCGGCGTGCGCCGCTCGGCCCAGAATTCCCAGCAGATCAAGATGCGCTCGGACCAGGTCATCGATTCCATCGTGGCCGATGATATCGGCAAATTCCCCGATAACAACGTGGCCGAGACGCTGGCGCGCATTTCCGGCATCCAGATCCGCCGCGATTCGGGCGAAGCGAGCGCCGTCATGATCCGCGGCTTGCGCGATGTCACGACCCTGCTCAACGGCCGCGAACTGTTCACCACCACGGGCCGCTACGTCAACCTGGCCGACATTCCCGCCACCATGCTGCAGCGTGTGGACGTGTACAAGTCGCAGGGCGCGGACCAGGTCGAAGGCGGCGTGGCCGGCATCATCGACGTGCGCACGAATCGCCCCTTCGATTTCAAGGAGTTTACCGCCAGCGTGAATACGCGCGCCGTCTACAGCGATAAATCCAAGGCCACCGACCCGAACATCAGCGGCATGGTGGCTAACCGCTGGAAGACGGGCATCGGCGAAGTGGGCGCGCTGCTGGGCTTGTCGCAACAGCAGCACCGCTACCATGAAGAGCGCGCATTCAATACGGCGCCCGTGGATAAAAGTTTCCTGTTGCCTGGCTTGACGGGGCCGGACCAGGTGGGCTTGCTGCCGATCAAGGGCGACCGCCGCCGCACGACCGCCAATGCCGTGCTGCAATGGCGCCCGAACGCCGACGTCGAACTGTATGCGGAAGGCATGGCCACGCGCTTCCTGCTCGATGCCGAGTCCGATTACTTCGTCGGCTTGCCATGGTGGGGCACGCCCGTGTCGGCAACAAAAATTCCCGGCACCGACCAGCTGCAAACGCTCACGTCCACCAATGTCAACACCATCATGTCGACGCAGGCGAACAAGAACCAGACGAAGACGCATCAGTTTGCCGTGGGTGGCTTGTGGGATATCAACCCGGAATGGCGTTTCACGTCGGAAGTGGCCAGCACCAAAAGCACCTATGCCTGGCGCAACCCGATTCTCGACGCGATTACCGTCGTGCCGAATGCCCGCATCAATACCAACCAGAACGGCACCTTGCACGTCGACTACACGGGTGTCGATTTGCAAGACCCGTCGAACTACTATTTGAAGGGCTTTTTCGACCGCTACGGCCGGGATCAGGGCAGCTCGAACGATGTGCGCGCCGACCTGGCGTACACGCCGAGCGCCGGCGGCATCTTCAAGGAAATCAGCGTCGGCTTGCGCGGCGTGAAGCGCGAAGCCGAATCGATCAAGAGCTTCGAGGGCAATGCGGAAGCACCGGACGTGTCCGGCGCCGCGTTTCCGTTCAGCCGTCAGAGCGTCACGTCGATTCCGGGCCTCAATTGCCTGTCGGAACCGATGTCCAGCGGCGGACCCGACTATGGCTTGAAGCAGTGGTACACGCCGTGCGCCAGCTTCCTGCTCAATAACACGGGCACCATCCGCGAAGCCGTCACGGGCAGCAGTACCGCGCGCGCCATGGATCCGGGCTCCTTCTTCAAGGACACGGAAAAGACGTATTCCATCTATACCAAGGCGAAGGTCGCCTTCAAGCTGGGCGCCTACCCCGTCGATGGCACCCTGGGCGTGCGCGTCGTGCGTACCGAGCAAAGCTTGCAAGGCAACAGTTCGCAAGATGGCGTCTACACGCCCGTCATCAGCGACACGGCCAGCACCGACGTGCTGCCGAGCGTGGCCTTGAAAATCAAGCTGCGCTCGGACCTGGTCGGCCGCTTCGCTGCGGGCCGCACCATCAGCCGTCCGGGCTTTTCCCAGCTGAACCCTGGCGTGGCTCTGGTCAACTCGACGGAAACGGTGAAGGCGACGGGCGCGGGCGGCAATCCGAACTTGAAACCGGTCACGGGCGACAATGTCGATGCCGCGCTGGAATGGTATTTCGCGCCAGCCGGTTCCGTCACGGCCACCGTGTTCCACCACAAGTTCGACGGCTATATCCAGCAACGCATTTCCAGCGAAACCATCGCCGGCAAGACCTATGACGTGGACCGCCCGTACAACACGGCCGCCGGCAAGTTGCAGGGCCTGGAAATTGGCTACCAGCAGTTTTATGACGGCTTGCCGGGCCTGTTGAGCGGCCTGGGCTTGCAGGCGAACGGCACCTACATGAGCGGCACTACCGATGACGAGACGGGCAGCCATGCCATCACGGGCGTCTCGCGCTATGCCTACAACCTGGTCGTGCTGTACGAAAAAGACGCCTGGTCGGGCCGCCTGGCCTACAACTGGCGCTCGAAATTCATCGACAGCTACAACCAGGGCGGCCCTGGCCTGGACTTGAAAGTGGCGGCCACGGCCCAGCTCGACGGTTCGCTGTCGTACAAGATCAACGACCAGTTCACCGTGACCCTCGACGGGAATAACTTGCTCGACACCAAGTTCAAGGATTACTGGAACGAGCCGGGCGTGTATGCGCGCGATACGCGCCGCTATGACCGGACAGTTGGCGTATCACTGCGCTGGAAGATGTAGCTTGATCGCATCGTAAAAAATCAAGGGCGTTGCCATGGTTTCGGCCGGCAACGCCCGTGTCAGTTGGGCAGTCACGCACGATTCATCATAAAAAGAATGGACGGAAAGCATGGAGACGCAAAAATTATCTACCGTTGAAAAGGTCGGCTTCGGCGCCGGCGACATGGCGCTCAATGTCGTCATCTCGTCGATGATGTTGATCATCACCTTTTTCTATACCGATATCTATGGCTTGAAAACCACCGACCTGGCCCTGCTGTTCGTGGCCGTGAAAGTGGTGGGCGCCATCGCCGACCTCGTCATGGGGCAGATCACCGACCGCTACAGCTTCGCCTCGGGCCGCTACCGCCCATACCTGCTGTGGCTGGCCGTGCCCTTCGGCATCAGCGTGTTTTTCGTCTTCACCACGCCGGAATGGGGCTATGACGCCAAGCTGATCTGGGCATATTCCACGTATATCCTGATGACCATCATGACGGCCGGCGTGGGCATTCCCTATATCTCGCTGATCAGCGGCCTGACCAGCGACCCGCATGAGCGCCTGTCGGCCAATGGCTACCGCTTGTTCTTCGCCAAGATCGGCGCCTTCATGGTGACCATCGTCGTGCCGATCCTGTCGCAGCGCTGGGGCGGCGGCAACCCGGCCGTCGGCTACCAGGCCGCCATGGCCGTGATGGCCGTCATGGGCGTGGCCCTGTTCCTGTTCTGCTATTTCACCACCACCGAGCGCGTCGTCCACGTGGTGGAGAAGCAATCGCTGCTGGCGCAATTGAAAGTGCTGCTGCAAAACGACCAGTGGCTGGTGCTGTGCGGCGTGTGCGTCACGGGCACGGTGGGCTACGTGGTGCGCGGCTCCGTCGCCATTTATTATGCGAAATACTATCTGGGTGGCAGCACGGAAACGGTGGCCGCCTTCCTCACGACGGGCGTGGTGGCCGCCATCCTGGCCATGATCGCCTCGACCTGGATCACCAAGTTTTATTGCAAGGTCAAATTGTTCCGCTACACGCAGATCGGCGTCGCGCTGATCAGCCTGGCGATCTATTTCTTCGTCACACCGAGCGACACCGTGCTGGCCTTCGCCCTGTATTTCCTGCTGTCCTTTGTGGTCGACTTGCATGCGCCCGTGTTCTGGTCGGCCATCGCCGAGACCATCGACTATGGCCAAGTGAAAACGGGCAAGCGCGTCTCCGGCTTCGCCTTTGGCGGCATCTCCGTGTGCCAGAAGGCCGGCATGGCCGTGGCCGGCTTTTTGGTCGGCATGCTGCTGTCGTATTTCGACTACCAGCCCAACCATGAGCAAACGCAATTCGCCCTGAACGGCATCGCCCTGATGCTGTCGGTCATCCCCGGCTTCTTCCACTTGCTGATGGGCTTGCTGATGTTCAAATACCGCATCAGCGATACGTACTACAGCGGCGTGAAGTCGGAAATGCACAAGCGCGGCTACGTGGCTGCGTAAGAATAATTGAATGGAGCAAGCAATATGGCAGACGTCTTGAAACCGCTGATCGAACAGCGCGCCGACCCGCATATCTACCGTCACAGCGACGGTTACTATTACTTTACGGCCTCCGTGCCGCAGTACGACCGCATCGAACTGCGCCGCGCCGACAGCATCGCCGGCTTGGCCGGCGCGCCAACGGTCGACGTGTGGCACAAGCCGGAAACGGGGCCGTACAGCGAACTGGTGTGGGCGCCCGAGCTGCACTTCAACCAGGGTGCCTGGTATGTGTATTTCGCCGCCGCGCCGAGCCGCGAGATCAAACATAAACTGTTCCAGCACCGCATGTATGCGATCCGCAATACGCATGCGAATCCACTCGAAGGCGAGTGGGAATTCATGGGCCAGGTCGACACGGGCATCGACACTTTCTGCCTGGACGCCACCACGTTCGAGCACGACGGCGTGCTGTACTACCTGTGGGCGCAGAAAGATGTGGCCATCGAGGGCAACTCGAACCTGTACATCGCGCCGATGGCCACGCCGTGGCAGCTGGCCGGCCCGCCCGTGATGCTGAGCAAACCTGAATTCGACTGGGAAATCCGCGGCTTCTGGGTCAACGAGGGGCCATCCGTGCTGAAGCGCAACGGCAAGATATTCATCAGCTATTCGGCCAGCGCCACCGATGAAAACTACGCGATGGGCTTGCTGTGGGCCGACGAGTCCGCCGACTTGCTCGATCCGGCGGCGTGGACCAAGTCGTCCGAGCCCGTGTTTGCCACCTGCTACGAGCACGGCATCTACGGCCCCGGCCACAACAGCTTTACCACGGCCGGCGACGGCGATGGCGTATTGCTGGTGTACCATGCCCGCACCTACACGGAAATCGTTGGCGACCCTTTGTGGAACCCGGACCGCCATACCTTTGTCAAACCGCTGCGCTGGGATGCGCAAGGCATGCCCGTGTTTGGCCGTTCATCGACCCTGTAAACCCTGGATCCGACGCCATGACCCCAGTTGATTCTGTTTCAGTGACGCAAGCGCCGTTCGGCATCCTGCCCGATGGCCAGCCCGTCAGCGTATTTACCCTGACGAACCGCCAGGGCATGCAAGTCAAAGTGCTCGACTTTGGCGCCATCATCAGCGAAATCCACGTGCCTGACCGCGATGGCAGCTTTGCCGACGTGGTGCTGGGTTTTGATCGCATCGAGCCGTATCTGGCCAACGGCGCTTTCCTGGGCGCCGTCATCGGCCGCTACGGCAACCGCATCGCCGAGGGACGTTTTAGCCTCGACGGCAAGGATTACCAGTTGGCCGTCAATAATGCGCCGAATCACTTGCATGGTGGCAACCAAGGCTTTCACCAGGTCATGTGGCAGGCCGAGCCGTTCACCAGGGACGATGCCGTCGGCGTGACGTTTACGCGCAGCAGCCCGCACGGCGAAGACGGGTATCCGGGCAAGCTCGACGTCACCGTCGTGTACGAACTGGACAACGACAATGCGCTGAGCCTGCGTTACCACGCCGTGACGGACCAGGCCACGCCGATCAACCTGACCAACCACAGCTATTTCAATCTGGCGGGGCAGGGCACTATCCTCGGCCATGAGGTGACGATCAACGCGGACCGCTACCTGCCCGTGGACGCGGGGTCGATACCCACGGGCGAACTGGCGGACGTGTCCGGCACACCGTTCGACTTGCGCCAGAGCACCATTATCGGCGACAGCATAGCCCTGCCGCATGAGCAGCTGCGCATCGGCCGCGGCTACGACCATAACTTTGTGCTCAATAAACAGGCAGATCACGGGCTGAACCTGGCCGCCACCGTGCGCGACCCGCAATCGGGCAGGGTGATGCAGGTGTACACGCAGGAGCCCGGTGTCCAGTTTTATTCGGGCAATTTCCTCGACGGCAGCCAGCCCGGCAAGCTGTGCGCCAACAGTTATCGCAGCGCGCTATGTCTGGAAACCCAGCATTTTCCGGATTCGCCGAACCAGCCGCACTTCCCCAGCACCATTTTGCGCCCGGGTCAGGTGTATCAGACGCAAACCGTGTACCGCTTTTCCGCCGGGTAAGCACCCCAGTCAAAACAGCCCACGCCCTGCCGCCACGCGCTCGCAGGGCGTTTTCATTACGGCATTGTCATATCGTTTTCGATATCGGAACGCATTAAAAATTGATTGGAAAGGCATGGCAGGATTCTTTAGTATTCCAACATCGCTGCCCGGGCCGACGACATTAGATCCGGCATAGCACAACCAGGAGAATGGCATGTCTGAGACAAAAAAGAAGGTAGCCCTGCGCTCGGCCGAGTGGTTCGGCTCGCAGGACAAGAATGGCTTCATGTACCGCAGCTGGATGAAAAACCAGGGCATACCTGACCACGAATTTCATGGCAAGCCCATCATCGGCATCTGCAATACCTGGTCCGAACTGACCCCCTGCAACGCGCATTTCCGCCAACTGGCCGAGCACGTCAAGCGCGGCATCCTGGAAGCGGGCGGTTTCCCCGTGGAATTCCCCGTCTTCTCGAACGGCGAATCGAATTTGCGCCCGACAGCCATGCTGACGCGCAACCTGGCCTCGATGGACGTGGAAGAATCGATCCGCGGCAACCCGATGGACGCCGTCGTGCTGCTGGTCGGCTGCGACAAGACCACGCCAGCGCTGCTGATGGGCGCTGCCAGCGTCGATATCCCGACCATCGTCGTCAGCGGCGGTCCCATGCTGAACGGCAAGCTGAACGGCAAGGACATCGGTTCCGGCACCGCCGTGTGGCAGTTGCACGAGCAGATGAAGGCCGGATCGATCACCTTGCACCAGTTCATGTCGGCCGAATCGGGCATGTCGCGCTCGGCCGGTACCTGCAACACCATGGGTACGGCCTCGACGATGGCCAGCATGGCCGAAGCGCTGGGCACCTCGCTGCCGCACAACGCGGCTATTCCCGCCGTCGATTCGCGCCGCTACGTGCTGGCGCACATGTCGGGCATCCGCATCGTCGAAATGGTGCACGAAGACCTGCGCCTGTCGAAAGTGCTGACGCGCGAGGCATTTGAAAACGCCATCAAGGTCAACGCCGCCATCGGCGGTTCAACCAATGCCGTGATCCACCTGAAAGCGATTGCCGGCCGCATCGGCGTGCCTTTGGAGCTGGAAGACTGGACCAAGGTAGGCCGCGGCACGCCGACCATCGTCGACTTGCTGCCGTCGGGCCGTTTCCTGATGGAAGAGTTTTACTATGCGGGCGGCTTGCCGGCCGTGATACGCCGCCTGGGCGAGGGCGATTTGTTGCCGCACAAGAATGCGCTGACCGTCAACGGCAAGTCGCTGTGGGACAACTGCGTCGAAGCGCCGATCTACAACGACGAGGTGGTGCGCACGCTGGACAACCCATTGCTGGCCGATGGCGGCATTTGCGTGCTGCGCGGCAACCTGGCGCCACGCGGCGCCGTGCTGAAACCGTCGGCCGCTTCGCCGCATTTGATGCAGCACCGCGGCAAGGCCGTCGTGTTCGAAGACTTTGAACATTACAAGGCCCGCATCGTTGATCCTGATCTCGATGTGGACGCGAACTCCGTGCTGGTCATGAAGAACTGCGGCCCGAAAGGCTATCCCGGCATGGCCGAAGTGGGCAACATGGGCTTGCCGCCAAAACTGCTGGCGCAAGGCATCACCGACATGGTGCGCATCTCGGATGCGCGCATGAGCGGCACCGCCTACGGCACCGTCGTGCTGCATGTGGCGCCGGAAGCGATGGCCGGCGGTCCGCTGGGTATCGTGCGCGACGGCGACATGATCGCTCTCGATTGCCACAACGGCAGCCTGAACATCGACATCAGCGACGCGGAAATCGCCGAGCGCCTGGCGAAGCGCGAACTGGGCAGCGCGCCCGGGCCGAAGAGCGGCTACCAGCAGCTGTACATCGAACACGTGTTGCAGGCCGACGAAGGCTGCGATTTCGACTTCCTGGTCGGCAATCGCGGTTCCGCCGTGCCGCGCCACTCACATTAAGCGGAGAATCCCATGCTGTTGCTGCAATTTACGAATGAACATGGCGGGCGCTTGGTCGGCCTGCTGCAAGACGACGTCATCCGCGTCATCGAAGGCTACAACACGACGTATGCGCTGGCGCAAGACGCCATCCGGAAAAAGGTCAGTCTGGCGGACCTGGTGAACGCTACCGTCGGCAACGCCACGCATTCCTATGCCGACGTGGCCGCTGCCGGCCGCGTGCTGCCGCCGCTCGACCACGCCGACGAAGCGCACTGCTACGTGACGGGCACGGGCCTGACCCACCTGGGCAGCGCCGGCGCGCGCGATGCCATGCACAAGAAGATCGGCGGCGACGCGGAATCCTTGAGCGACTCGATGAAAATGTTCCGCCTGGGCGTGGAAGGCGGCAAGCCGGCTGACGGCACGGCCGGCGCCCAGCCAGAATGGTTCTATAAAGGCGACGGCTCCATCGTGCGCGCCGGCGGCCAGCCGCTGCGCATGCCGGACTTTGCTCTCGATGGCGGCGAAGAGCCGGAAATCGCCGGCCTGTACGTGATCGGCGACGACGGCCAGCCCTACCGGGTCGGCTACGCCATCGGCAATGAATTTTCGGACCACATCACGGAGCGCCAGAACTATCTGTACCTGGCCCACTCGAAACTGCGCGCCTGCAGCGTGGGACCGGCCCTGCTGGTGGGCGAATTGCCTGCGCATATCGCCGGTACTTCGCGCGTGCTGGACGCGGCTGGCTATGTGCGCTGGGAAAAGGCATTTGTCAGCGGCGAAGAGAATATGTCGCACACGATCGCCAACCTGGAACACCATCACTTCAAGTATCCGCTGTTCAAGCGCCCTGGCGACGTGCACGTGCACTTCTTCGGCACGGCCACGTTAAGCTTTGCCGATGGCGTGAGCGTGGCGCCGGGTGAAACCTTTGAAATCGAAGCGCCGGCCTTTGGCCCTGCCTTGCGCAACCGCCTCGACGTCTTCCCAACCGAATTTGCGAAAGTGAGCACATTATGAGTTTCAATATCACCGGTGATGCATTGATCGGCGGCGTCGCCGTCAAGGGCAATGGCGGCTTCTTCGAAGCGTGGGACCCGGCCGCGCGCGCGCACATCGCGCCCGCCTTCCACATGGTTGACGTAGCGCAAATCGACGAGGCATGCCGTCTGGCGCAAGCCGCGTTCGACCCGTTCCGCGCCACCACGGATGCGCAGCGCGCCGATTTTCTCGACACCATCGCCGCGCAAATCGGCGAGCTGGGCGACGACCTGATCGTGCGCGCCATGACGGAAAGCGGTTTGCCGCGCGCCCGCCTGGAAGGCGAACGTGGCCGCACGGTGGGTCAATTGAAACTGTTCGCCGGCTTGTTGCGCGAAGGATCGTGGACCGATGCGCGCATCGACAGCCCGCTGCCTGACCGTACGCCGCCGCGTCCTGACTTGCGCTTGCGCATGATCGGCCTGGGCCCCGTCGCCGTGTTTGCGGCCAGCAATTTCCCGCTGGCCTTCTCGGTGGCTGGCGGCGATACGGCTTCGGCCCTGGCGGCCGGCTGCCCTGTCGTCCTGAAAGCCCACTCGGCCCATCCGGGCACGTCGGAGCTGGTGGCGCGCGCCATCGTGAAAGCGATTGCCCTGTGCAAGCTGCCGGCTGGCGTGTTCGCCTTGCTGACGGGCACGGGCAATGGCATCGGCCAGGCGTTGGTTGCCCATCCCGCCATCCAGGCGGTCGGTTTTACGGGTTCGCGTTCGGGCGGCATCGCCCTGATGAAGGTGGCGGCGGAACGTCCACAGCCAATTCCCGTGTATGCGGAAATGAGCAGCATCAACCCCGTGTTCGTGCTGCCGCAAGCGCTGGCCGCCCGTGGCGCGGCGATCGCCAGCGGCTTTGCCGCCTCGCTGACCATGGGCGTGGGCCAGTTCTGCACCAATCCCGGCCTCGTGCTGGGCCTGGAAGGCGCTGACTTTACGGCGTTTGCCGCCGCTGCCGCCGAAGCGCTGGCGCCGGCGCCGGCCGCCACCATGTTGACGGCCGGTATCGCCAGCAGCTATGCCAAGGGCGTCGCCGCCCTGGCGCAGCACGCCGATGTGACGCCGCTGGTGCAAAATACGGGCGATGAAGGCAAGGGCGCCGCCGCCCTGTTCGTCACCTCGGGCGAGGCTTTCCTGGCCAAGCACGATCTGCGCGATGAAGTCTTCGGCCCGGCCTCGCTGCTGGTCGCTTGCCGCGACATCGAGCAATTGCTGGCGATCACGGAAAGCCTGGAAGGCCAGCTGACGGCCACGCTGCAGATGGATGCCGGCGACGTGGCAGATGCGCGCCGCTTGCTGCCCGTGCTGGAGCGCCGCGTGGGCCGCATCCTGGCCAACGGTTTCCCGACGGGCGTGGAAGTGTCGACGGCCATGGTGCACGGCGGCCCGTTCCCGGCCACGTCGGACGGCCGCAGCACCTCGGTCGGCACGGCGGCCATCAACCGTTTCCTGCGTCCTGTGTCCTACCAGAACCTGCCGCAAGACTTGCTGCCAGAGTCGCTGCGCGACGATAATCCGCTGGGGATCTGGCGCCGTCACGATGGCGTGCTCGGTAAAGTTTAATTGTAATTTAATCAAAAAATAAAAATAAACAGGTGGAGACAAGATGAAGCAATTGGCGAAATATGGCAGCTTGCAGGGCAAGCGCGTGTTCATCACGGGTGGCGGCAGCGGCATCGGCGAATCTTTGGTGGCGGAGTTTGCCGCCCAGGGCGCGCTGGTGGCGTTTGTCGATATCGCCGTAGAAGCGAGCGAGGCCCTGTGCCGCCGCCTGGCCGAAGCGGGCCTGGCGGCGCCATTGTTCCGCCATTGCGACATCAGGGATATTCCATCGCTGCAAGCCGTCATGGTCGAACTGGCCGACAAGCTGGGCGACTTCGATATTCTCGTCAATAATGCCGCCAACGACCAGCGCCACCAGGCGCAGGACGTCACCCTGGAATACTGGAATGAGCGCATTGCGATCAATCAACGTCCCATGTTCTTCACCTGCCAGGCCGTTTTCGAGGGCATGAAGCGCAAGGGTGGCGGTTCCATCATCAACGTCAGCTCGATTTCCTGGCACATGAAGTCGGGCGGCTACCCTGTGTATGCCACCACCAAGGCGGCCGTCGTGGGCCTCACGCGGGGCCTGGCGCGCGATTATGGCGCCCACAATATCCGCGTCAACACCGTCACACCGGGCTGGGTCATGACGCAGCGCCAGATCGACCTGTGGGTCGACGACGCGGCCGAAGTGGAAATCAAGAAAAGCCAATGCTTGCCAAGCAAGCTGATGCCACAGGACATCGCCGCCATGGTGCTGTTCCTTGCCTCGGACGATGGTGCTATGTGTTCCTCCCAGGAATTCATTGTGGATGCCGGCTGGATCTAAGCCTTAGCGCATCGTTCAATCCGCGCCGGGACTGACCGGCACCTCCGATCTAGAAATACCCTCTTGCCGCCCCAACCCCGCGGCAGGAGAGGCCTCGCCATTACATCGCCGGGTTGATCCCGGCCCTTGCTTTTCACTAAAAAACAGGAGACAGCATGAAATTCATCCATACCAGCATCGTGGCCCTCAGCCTGGCCATGGCCGGCAGCGCCTTTGCCGCGCCCGTCAGTGTCACCATCGACGTGGCCAAGCCCGGTGCCGTGATCAACAAGAACGTGTACGGCCAGTTCGCCGAGCATCTGGGTACCGGTATCTATGAAGGCATGTGGGTGGGGCCGGAGTCTTCCATTCCGAACACCAAGGGCTGGCGCAATGACGTGCTGGGCGCGCTGAAACAGTTGCACGTGCCCCTGGTGCGCTGGCCGGGCGGCTGTTTTGCCGATGAATACCACTGGAAGGACGGCATCGGCGCGCGCGCCCAGCGTCCGACCAAGGTCAATACCAACTGGGGCGGCGTGGAAGAATCGAACGCCGTCGGCACGCACGAATTCTTCGACCTGGCCGAGCTGCTGGGCGCGCAGACCTACATCAACGGCAATCTGGGCTCCGGCACGCCGCAGGAAATGTCCGAATGGCTCGAATACATGACCTCGGACAGCAAATCGACCTTGGCCGAACTGCGCCGCAAGAATGGCCGCGCCCAGCCGTATAAAGTCGATTACTTTGGCATCGGCAATGAAGCCTGGGGTTGCGGCGGCAATATGCGCCCGCAGTACTATGCCGACCTGTACAAGCACTATCACACCTTCATGAAAACGCCGGAAAGCGCGCGCCCGAAATTCATCGCCAGCGGCGGCAATGACGACGACATCAGCTGGTCCAGCACCCTGAGCCGCGAAATCAAGCCGAACATGATGGACGCCATCAGTTTCCACTACTACACGGTGCCGACCGGCGTGTGGGAAAAGAAGGGCGCCGCCACGGGTTTTGGCGAAAATGAATGGATCTCGACACTGAGCCGCACCTTGCGCATCGATAGCTTGATCAAGAACAATATCGCCGCCATCGACAAGAACGACCCCTCGAAAAAGACGGGCTTGTACGTCGATGAATGGGGCACCTGGTACGACGTCGAGCCGGGCACCAACACGGGCTTTTTGTTCCAGCAAAACAGCTTGCGCGATGCGCTCGTCGCCGCCCTGAACTTCAATATTTTCCACGCCCACGCGGACCGCGTGCGCATGACGAATATCGCGCAAATGGTCAACGTGCTGCAGGCGATGATCATCACGGACAAGGACAAATATTTCCTCACGCCCACGTATCACGCGTTTGAAATGTATGTGCCCTTCCAGGACGCCACCTCGCTGCCGGTCGCCATCCAGGGTAATGGAAAATACAGCCTGGGCAAGGTCAGCATTCCTGAAGTGAGCGCCTCGGCCGCGCGCGCCAAGGATGGCAAGGTGTATCTGTCGCTGGTCAACACGAACCCGCACAAGGCCGTCGACGTGAGCGTGGCGCTGGCCGGCAAGCAGGTGGCCAGCGTGACGGGCCGCGTGTTGACCGCAGGCAAGATGGATGCTGTCAACAGCTTTGCGCAACCGCAAGCCGTGCAGCCGGTGGCGTTCAATGCCAAGGCGCAAGGCGGCAAGCTGACCGTGTCGGTGCCTGCCAAGGCTGTCGTGGTGGTGGCCGTCGAATAAACCTGCCGATTTTGATGTATCCAGCCGGCCCGCATGACGGGCCGGCTGGTCATGTGGAGAACACGATGCGATTTTCGATAACGATGGCCTTGGTGGCCATGCTTGCCTTCAGCTCCGTCCAGGCGGCCCAGGTCAGCGTGCACGACCCCGTGATGGCCAAGGAAGGCGACACGTATTATTTGTACAGCACGGGTCCCGGCATCACCTTTTACAGTTCGAAAAACATGCTCGACTGGCAGCCGGAAGGGCGCGTCTTCGCGGGCCAGCCGACCTGGGCAAAAACAGCTGCCCCCAGCTTTGACGACCATATCTGGGCGCCCGACGTGCAATTTCACGACGGAAAATATTATCTGTATTACTCGGTGTCCGGCTTCGGCAAGAACACCTCCGGCATCGGCGTGACCGTCAACACGACCTTGAATCCCCGCGCGCCCGACTACCGCTGGGTCGACCAGGGCATGCTGCTGCAATCGGTGCCCGAGCGCGACGAGTGGAACGCCATCGACTCGAACATCATCACCGATGCCCAGGGTACGCCATGGATGTCGTTCGGCTCGTTCTGGAATGGCATCAAGCTGGTGAAACTCAATGCGGACTGGAAAACTATTGCGGAACCGCAAGAATGGCACTCGCTGGCCCGCCGCGTACCGCTGCCGCCAAGGGCGGGCAAATTCAAGCCCGCGCCCGAGGAAATCGAGGCGCCGTTCATCTTCCAGCGCGGCAACGATTACTTCCTCTTCGTTTCCTGGGGCTTGTGCTGCCAGAAGGAAAAAAGCACCTATCACCTGGCCGTGGGACGGTCCAAGAGCGTGACGGGTCCGTATCTGGACAAGGATGGCCGCGACATGGCGCAGGGCGGCGGCACGGTGCTGCTGAAAGGCGACAAGGACTGGCAAGGCCTCGGCCACAACAGCGCCTATACGTTTGACGGCAAGGATTACCTGGTGCTGCACGCCTACGAAACGGCGGACAATTATTTGCAGAAGCTCAAGATCCTGCCGATGACGTGGGACAAGGATGGCTGGCCGCAGGTCGATGCGCGCGACTTGAACCGCTATCAAAGCCGCCAATTGCCGGCCGCAAAACCCTAAGGGCGCGCCATGCACAAGACCTTGTTGACGCTGGCGCTGGCCGCCAGCGGCCTTGCCACGCCTGTCCTGCAGGCAGCCGAGCTGTTTCCCCTCTCGTCCGTGCGCTTGAAAGCGGGGCCATTCCTCGACGCGCAAACGACGGACTTGCACTATCTGCTGGCCTTCGAACCGGACAAATTGCTGGCGCCGTTTCGCCGCGAGGCGGGCTTGCCGCAAATCCAGTCCAGCTATGGCAACTGGGAATCGACGGGGCTCGATGGCCACATGGGCGGGCATTATGTGTCCGCGCTGGCGCTGATGGTGGCGTCCACGGGCGACGCGCAGGCGCGCGAACGCCTGAACTATGTAGTGGCGGAACTGAAGAAATGCCAGGACGCCAATGGCAATGGTTATCTGGGCGGCATCCCCGATGGCAATGCGGCCTGGCAAGCTATCGCCAAGGGAGAGTTGCAGGCGGACACCTTCTCCGTCAACGGTAAATGGGTGCCGTGGTACAACCTGCACAAGGTGTTTGCGGGCTTGCGCGACGCCTATCGCTACGCTGGCAATCTTGAAGCGAAAGCCATGCTGATCGCCTTGTCGGACTGGGCCGTGAAACTGTCGGGGTCCTTGAGCGACGCACAGATGCAAGCGATGCTGCGCGCCGAGCACGGCGGCATGAACGAAGTGCTGGCCGACGTCTACGCGATGACGGGTGAGCAGCGCTACATGGACCTGGCCGTGCGCTTCTCGCACCAGGCGGTATTGCAGCCGCTGGTGGAGCAACAGGACAAGCTGACGGGCTTGCATGCGAATACGCAAATTCCAAAGGTGATCGGTTTCGAGCGCATCGGCGCGCTGACGGGCCGGCGCGACTGGCAGCAGGCGGCGCAATTCTTTTGGCAAACCGTGCACGACAAGCGCACGGTGGCCATCGGTGGCAATAGTGTCAAGGAGCATTTCCACGACGAGCACGATTTTTCGTCGATGGTGGAAGAGGTCGAAGGGCCGGAAACCTGCAATACCTACAATATGCTCAAGCTCACCGAGCAACTGTTCAAGCGTGACGAGCAAGTGCGCTACGCGGATTACTACGAGCGCGCCCTGTACAACCATATCCTGTCGTCGCAGCGCCCGGGCACGGGCGGCTTCGTGTATTTCACGCCCATGCGCCCGAACCACTACCGCGTATATTCGCAAGTGGACAAGGGCATGTGGTGCTGCGTGGGTTCCGGCATCGAAAGCCAGGCCAAGTATGGCGAGTTCATCTACGCGCATGATGGCGACGCCCTGTACGTGAACCTGTTCATGGCGTCCACCCTGGACTGGGCAGAGCGGGGCGTCAAGATTGTGCAATCGACCCAGTTTCCCGACCAGGACACGACGCGCATCAAAGTGCAGGGAAATAAAACCTTCAGCATGAAGATACGCTATCCCCAGTGGGTAGCCAAGGGCAAGCTGCGCGTCAAACTCAATGGCAAGGCCCTGCGCGTGAACGGCGCACCGGGCGACTATGTGACGATTACGCGGGCCTGGAAGAACGGCGACACCGTCGATGTCACGCTACCCATGACGACGCGCCTGGAACAGATGCCGGACCAGTCGAATTACTATGCCGTGCTGCATGGCCCCATCGTGCTGGCGGCCAGGACGCAGCCGTTCGCCAATGAAGCCTTGAACTATTTTGCCGACGACTCGCGCATGGGCCATATCGCGCAGGGGCAAGTGTGTCCGCTGGAATCGTCACCGCTGTTCGTCAGCGACACAAAAGAGTTCATGCACAAGATCAAACCCGTGAAGGGCCAGCCGTTGACATTCACGGCGCCCGGGCTGATTCAGGGCAAGGATGCGGCGAAGATCAAACTGATCCCGTTCTTCCGCCTGCATGACTCTCGCTACATGCTGTACTGGCCCGTGTCCACGCCGGCCAGGCTGGCGCAGCTGCAGGAAACCACACGGCAAGCCGAAGCGCAGCGGCTGGCGCTCGATGCGCAAACCATCGACCAAGTGGCGCCGGGACAACAGCAGCCGGAATCCGATCATTTCTTCCAGGCCGAAGGTGGAGAAAACGGTGTCAACAAGGGCAGGCATTGGCGCCACGCCACAGGCTGGTTCAGCTATGAACTGAGCGACCCGCAAGCCGAAGCGAAGATATTGCGCCTGACCCTGTCCACCCTGGATGCGGGCCGCGTCTTCGACGTCTTGCTCAACGGGGTCAAGGTTGAAGCAGTCGCCGTGGCGGCCGATGCGCCGCAAGAGCTGCATACGGTCGATATTGCCGTGCCTGCGGCGCTGGTAGCGGCCGCCAAGGGCAAATTGACCGTGAAATTTGTCGCCGGCAAGGATTCCGTGGCGGGCGGCCTGTACGGCTTGCGCCTGCTGCGCTGAGGGAAGAGGCGACTTTGCTTGTTCTACTGATACGCAAATCGGTATCGCAAGCGAAAAAGAATTGATTGGATGGCTATGTTGCTTTCTCCTACCATGGGTTCATAAAAAACCGCCCATCCGGCATCCGGCTGTGATGGTATTCCAAAAAAACTGGAGACAAGAATGAAATTGACACGCCGCACACTCCTCGCCAGCGCCATGCTGCTCGCACTGTCCGCTACTTCTTCCGCTTTTGCCGCCAAGCCCCTCGTCATGGGCTTTTCGCAGGTGGGCGCCGAAAGCGAATGGCGCACCGCCAATACCGTCTCCATCAAGGATGCGGCCAAGAAAGATGGCGTCACCTTGAAATTTGCCGATGCGCAGCAAAAGCAGGAAAACCAGGTCAAGGCGTTGCGCTCGTTCATCGCGCAAAAGGTCGACGTGATCGCCTTCTCGCCGGTCGTTGAGTCCGGCTGGGATACCGTCTTGCGCGAAGCCAAGGCTGCCAAGATTCCCGTCATCCTGACGGACCGCGCCGTCAACGTGGCCGACAAATCGCTGTACGTGACCTTTATCGGTTCCGATTTCGTGGAAGAGGGCCGCCGCGCCGGCCAATGGCTGCTCGAGCACGCCAAGAAAACCCCGGACGCGCAACTGAACATCGTCGAGCTGCAAGGCACAGTCGGTTCGGCGCCAGCCATCGACCGCAAGGAAGGTTTCCAGGAAGTCATCGGCAAGAACCCGAAGCTGAAGATCATCCGTTCGCAAACGGGCGACTTTACACGCGCCAAGGGCAAGGAAGTGATGGAAGCGTTCCTGAAGGCCGAGGGCAAGAAGATCAACGTGTTGTACGCGCACAATGACGACATGGCCATCGGCGCCATCCAGGCCATCGAAGAAGCGGGCATGAAACCGGGCAAGGACATCATCATCATCTCGATCGATGGCGTCAAAGGCGCGTTCGAAGCCATGATCGCCGGCAAGCTGAACGTCACCGTGGAATGCAGCCCGCTGCTGGGCCCGCAACTGATGTCGATTGCCCGCGACGTCGTGGCCGGTAAACCCGTGCCAGCGCGCATCACGACGGTGGAAGGCGTGTTCCCTGCCGAGGTGGCCGCCAAGGAATTCCCGAACCGTAAGTACTAAGCTTGCCGCATGATGAATACGCAAGCGCAACACAATGCCGCGCCAGCTCCCTTGCTGGAGTTGCGCGGCATCAGCAAATCCTTTCCTGGCGTCAAAGCTCTCAGCGACGTTGCCCTGCGCCTGTATCCGGGCGAAGTGCACACCCTGATGGGACAAAATGGCGCCGGGAAATCGACGCTGATCAAGGTGCTGACGGGTGTCTACACGCCCGACAGCGGCCAGATTCTGCTCGATGGCAAGGCCATCGCCCCCGCATCCACGTCGGATGCGCAGTTGCTCGGCATCAGCACCGTGTACCAGGAAGTCAATCTGTGCCCGAACCTGTCGGTGGCGGAAAACATTTTTATCGGCCGCTATCCGCGCCGCTTCGGGGCGATCGATTGGCGTTCCATGCAGCAGCAGGCGCGTGCCTTGCTGCAGCAGTTGCAGATCGATATCGATGTCACGGCGCAACTGTCCAGCTTTCCGCTGGCCATCCAGCAAATGGTGGCCATTTCGCGCGCGCTGAACATTTCGGCCCGCGTGCTGATCCTCGACGAACCCACGTCCAGCCTGGACGAGGCGGAAGTCAATCTGCTGTTTTCCGTGCTGCGCCGCCTGCGCGAGCAGGGCATGGCGATTCTGTTTGTGACCCACTTCCTTGACCAGACCTACGCCATTTCCGACCGCATCACCGTCATGCGCAATGGCGAGCGCGAGGGAGAGTATGCGTGCAGCGAACTGTCGCGCCTGGCGCTGGTCAATAAAATGATCGGCGTGGCGGCCGACACGCAGGAACAAACGCTGGATCTGGCGCAAGAAGCGGGCGCCGCCAGCTTTGGCCCGACTGTGCTCGAAGCGCAGGGACTGGGCCGCAAGGGCGCCTTGCTGCCCATGGATTTCCACATCCGCCAGGGTGAATTGCTGGGCCTGGCCGGTTTACTCGGTTCGGGCCGCACGGAACTGGCGCGTTTGCTGTTCGGCGCCGACAAGGCCGACTCTGGCAGCATCGTCATGCAAGGCAAGGCACGCCAGTTCAACGTGCCACGCGACGCGATTGCCCAGGACATCGGCTTTTGCTCGGAAGACCGCAAGCACGAGGGCGCGATCCTGTCGCTGTCCGTGCGCGAAAACATTATTTTGGCCTTGCAGGCCCGCACGGGCTTGCTGCGCGCCATCCCGTTCAAACGCCAGCAGGCGCTGGCCGACGAGTACGTCAAAGCGCTCGGCATCAAGACGGCCAGCATCGAAACGCCGATCGGCAGCCTGTCGGGCGGCAATCAACAAAAGGCCCTGCTGGCGCGCTGGCTGGTGACCTCGCCGGCCATGCTGATTCTCGATGAACCGACGCGCGGCATCGACGTGCGCGCCAAGCAGGAAATCATGAGCTATGTGAGCAAACTCTGCCGCAAGGGCATGGCGATATTGTTCATCTCGTCGGAGTTGCCGGAAGTGCTGCGCTGCAGCGACCGTATCCTCGTCATGCGCGACCGCAAGGCCTGCGGCGACTATGCGCGCGGCGAGCTGGACGACAGCTCCGTGCTGCAAGTGATCGCCGGAGACGCCACATGAGTTTATCCACGCCATCGAGCGCGCCACTGGCGCGTGCGGCTTCCCTTACGAATGCTTCCATGTTGCAGAGCGTCTTGCATCACCCTTTGAGCCGGCCCCTGGCCGCGCTGTTCTTGCTGCTGCTGGTCGATTTCTTTGCCATCCCCGGCTTTTTTCACTTGGAAATCCGCGACGGCCATTTGTACGGCAGCGTGATCGACATCGTCAACCGCGCCGCGCCCCTGATGCTGGCGGCCTTGGGCATGACCCTGGTGATCGCCACGCGCGGCATCGATATTTCCGTGGGCGCCGTCGTGGCCCTGTCCGGCACCGTGGCCGCCATGCTGATTGGCGGCACCATGGTGATGGACAACGGCGTGCCGACCTACGTCAGCAATATCCCCATGGGCTGGGCCCTGGCCGCGGCCTTGGGCGCGGCTTTGCTGTGCGGCGCCTGGAATGGCGTGCTGGTGGCGGGCCTGGGTTTGCAGCCCATCGTCGCGACCCTGATCCTGATGGTGGCCGGGCGTGGCCTGGCGCAATTGCTGACGGATGGCCAGATCGTCACCGTCTATTATCAGCCGTACTTTTTCATCGGCAGCGGCTACCTGTTCGGCTTGCCATTTTCCCTGTTTCTCGTCGCTGCCGTGTTCATCATCACGGCCGTGCTGATGCGCAAGACGGCCCTGGGCCTGTTCATCCAGGCCGTCGGCATCAACCCCGTCGCCGCGCGCCTGGCCGGCATCAAGACTGCCACCCTGATCTTTTTCGTCTACGTCTTTTGCGCCGCCTGCGCGGGCCTGTCGGGCCTGATGATCAGCTCGAACATCAAGAGCGCCGACGCGAACAATGCGGGCCTGATGCTGGAATTGGACGCCATCCTGGCAGTCACCCTGGGCGGTACGTCCTTGGCCGGCGGCAAGTTCAGCCTCGTGGGCAGCATGATCGGCGCCCTCATCATCCAGACCCTGACCTACACGATCTATTCGCTGGGCGTGCCGCCGGAAGTCAACATGGTCGTCAAGTCGGTCGTCGTCTTCCTCGTCTGCCTGTCGCAATCGTCGGAATTCAAGCAATTGCTGCATCGGAGAAAAGCATGAAGGGTTTGCTGCACACCCCGTATTTCACCTCGCTCGTCACGGTCTTGCTGCTGGTGGTGATGCTGGGCCTGGGCGGCGCCGCCTATCCGGGCCTGCTGTCGACGCAAGTGATCTTTAACCTGTTGATCGATAACGCCTTTTTGCTGGTGATCGCCGTCGGCATGACCTTCGTGATCGTTTCCGGCGGCATCGATTTATCGGTCGGTTCCGTGCTGGCCCTGTCGACCATGATCGCCGCCTGGCTGCTCAACGTGGCGCACTGGCCGCCGCTGCTGGTGATCGTCACCGTGCTGGCGCTGGGCACCGTCTTTGGCGCCAGCATGGGTGCGCTGATCCATTATTTCAAATTGCAGCCCTTCATCGTCACCCTGGCCGGCATGTTTCTGGCGCGCGGACTGTGCTATTTGATCAGCATCAATTCCATCACCATCGATGACCCGTTGTTCGTGGCCATGTCGCAGACGCAATTGGGCTTCCTGGGCGGTTTCGTTTCACCGGGCGTGCTGATCGCCGTGATCACGTTGCTGCTGGCCATCTGGCTGGCGCATGCCACGCCGTTCGGCCGCGCCGTGTATGCGATTGGCGGCAATGAACAGTCGGCCCTGATGATGGGGCTGCCCGTGGGCCGCACCAAGGTGTTCATTTACGCCTTCAGCGGTTTTTGCGCCGCGCTGGGCGGCGTGCTGTTTTCGTTTTACATGCTGTCCGGCTATGGCTTGCATGCGCAGGGCACGGAACTGGACGCGATTGCCGCCGTCGTCATCGGCGGCACCCTGCTCAGCGGCGGCTACGGCTATGTGGCGGGCGCGCTGTCGGGCGTGCTGGTGCTGGGCACCATCCAGACCCTGATCGCCTTCGACGGCACGCTCAGCTCGTGGTGGACCAAGATCGTCATCGGCGGCTTGCTGTTCGTCTTTTGCGTCGTGCAAAGACTGATGGCCATGGGCCAGAAGAATACCAATCGGAGTTAATACCATGTTTCAAAAGAATAAACTTGCCGCAGCCATCGGCATGGCGGCGGCGCTCGCCTGTATTGCAGTCAACGCGCCGGCGGCCAACCCCATCGTGAAAAACATCTACACGGGCGACCCGGCCGCGCTGGTCGACAATGGCAGGGTGTATCTGTACGTGGGCCACGATGAAGCGAGCGCCACGGATACGGATTACCGCATGCACGAGTGGCGTGTGTATTCCTCATGCGACATGGCGAACTGGACGGATCACGGCTCGCCCGTGCGCTTTTCCACCTTCGCGTGGGCCGGCAAGGATGCGTGGGCCGGCGACATCGTCAAGCGCGGCAGTAAATATTATTTCTATTCGACCGTCGACCATAAAACCATTGCCGGCAAAGCCATCGGCGTGGCCGTCTCCGACAGCCCGACGGGCCCGTTCGTCGACGCGCGCGGCAGCGCCCTGATCACGAACGACATGACGAAGCAGACGGCCATTCCCTGGGACGATATCGATCCGGCCGTCTTCATCGACACGGATGGCCAGGCCTACATTTATTGGGGCAATACGGTCTTGAAATACGCCAAGCTGAAAGCCAATATGACGGAGCTGGACGGCCCGATTCTGACCTTCGGCATGGATGCGTTCACGGAAGCGGCCTATATGCACAAGCATGCGGGTACGTATTATTTGTCGTACTCGCGCAATTTCCCGGAAGAGACGGCGTATTCGACGGGACCGACGCCCACCGGTCCCTGGCATTTCCGCGGCACCATCATGGACAAGAACGCCGTCGTGAAAACCATCCACCAGGCCATCATCGAATTCAACGGCAAGTCCTACATCTTCTATCACAACGACAAGTTACCCGGCGGCGGAGAATACCGGCGTTCCGTGGCCGTGGAAGAGCTGAAATACAAGCCGGACGGCACTATCGCATTCATCGATCAAACGGCTGGCCCGGCACCCAACCCCAGCGCCGCCTGCAAGGCAGGTTAGTACCGGGGTCAGACCCGCCGGGTCTGACCCCAGCCTTTGCTCTTGGGTTTTTGAATTGTAAAAAAGGAGACACACCGATATCAACAATATCGATATCCATCAGTATCTGATATCGATCATGATATGATTTATTCATGGATACCCTCAACCCCAACTGGTTCTTGCGAGCCCGCCTGAAGACGCGGCAATTGCTGCTGTTGATCGCCCTTGACGAGCAGCGCAACATCCACCGCGCGGCGGAAGAATTGCACATGACGCAGCCGGCCGCGTCCAAGCAAATCAAGGACCTGGAAGAGATGCTGGACGTGCGCCTGTTCGACAGGCTGCCGCGCGGCATGGAGCCGACGATCTACGGCGAGACGATGATACGCCACGCGCGCATGGCCCTGACGAGCTTGTCCCTGGCGCATGACGACATCGTCGCGCTCAAATCAGGCCTGACGGGCCAGGTGGAAGTGGGCGTCATCATGACGCCGGCCATGGCCTTGCTGCCGCGAGCCATTGCCCGCATCAAGCAGCAGGCACCCTTGATGCGCATCGGCGTGCATCTGGAGCACAGCAATACCTTGATGGACATGCTGCAGCACGGCACGCTCGACTTCATGATCGGGCGCATCCTGGAAAAGGAAAGCAGCGCGGGCCTGATCTACGAGGAATTGACGGAAGAGCCGGCCAGCGCCGTGGCGCGCAATGGCCATCCGCTGCTGTCGCGCAAGAATCTGCAATTGAAGGACCTGGCGGGCCAGCCGTGGATATTGCCGCCGCAAGGCAGCATCCTGCGCCACCGTTTCGACATGATGTTCCGCCGCGCCAGCCTGGAGCCGCCCGTCGACGTGGTCGACACCACCGCCTTGCTGCTGATCACATCCTTGCTGCAGCAGACGGATTCCCTGCACGTGATGCCGACGGAAGTGGCGCATTACTACGAATCGTTGAACGTGCTGAGCATCTTGCCCATCGAGCTGCCGTGCAAGATGGATGCGTTCGGCATCATCCGCCAGCAGGATCATTTGCTGTCGCCGGGGGCGGATATGTTGCTCAAGGCCGTCCGGGCGACGGCGGCGGATATGTATTGAGTGCTGTGTTGGTGGTGTCGGATTACGCGTTCCGCTAATCCGACCTACACATGGCACGGTGACAGGTAGGTCGGATTAGCCCGCAGGGCGTAATCCGACAATATCCGTGCAACATGCTCAATCGGGCACCTCAAAGAAAAACAGCTGCACCAATCGCCCATTCTCCGGCGTGTCGCCAAACACATTGCTGATCGAGTGAAAGTAGTGGCCCTTGTACACGATCAACCGGTTGTGACGCATCGGTACTTCCAGCAGCGCTTGCCAACTGTCGCGCTGTTCTTGCAAGTCGTTGAATTTCTGCACTTTGCTGTTCGGCAGCCAGCGTTTCTGGAAATCCTTGAAGCTGGCGTAGCCGCCCGCTTTCACGTCCGCCTCGGGTAGTCTCCGGTACCAGCCGCTGGGCTGGTGGCGCCAGAAGGTGGTGCCGCCCTGGCACTGCTCGGGCGGGTTCAGATACAGCACGCCCGCATAGAAATTGAAATTGTTGCCCGTCTCATTGTCCACGTGGATATCCGTGCGCGCCATCGCGTCCGCATAGCTGAGGCGATACGAGCCGTTGTCGGGAGAGATAAAACGGATGGGGCGGCCCAGCGCCGTGGCGATGCGCTCCATGATGGCCTGGCTGGGCTGGCCCGCCGTCTGGCTGCCCGGATAATTCTGTCCCGCATAGCGCTGCTGCTCGAACGGCAAGTTGAGCGCCTGCGCGCGCCAGGCGGTGGGGTCGGGCAGGAAATCGTCGAGGATGTGCAAGTCCGTTTCGCGCAAAAAATCCTGTAGCACTGGCGCGACGTTGATCGGCGTCAGCGTTTCTACTTGTTCCGCTTGCGGACTGGCAAAGCCGATGCGGCACGTGTGCGCCAGCGCCGGATGCAGCGCCAGGGCTAGCGCGTAGCGGGCCAAGGCCAGTTCCTGCTGTCCCGTGCGGTAATACAGCTCGGCCAGTCCTTGCAGGGTTTGCCAGCGCTGCGGACGCAGGGCGTGCGCCCGTTCCAGTTCGGCGATGGTCTCCATCAGCCGCTGTTTCCCCAGCAGCAATTCGGCATGAAGAATCGCGAAATCATGTTCGTGCGGCGCCAGCCGCGCCGCCGTGGCGTAGCTGGCCAGCGCCGCCTCGCTGTCCGTACCGCGCAGCACATTGCCGAGGTTGTAGTGGAACAGGGCATTGTCGGGCTGCTGCTTGAGCGACAGTTTGATGAGGCCCAGGCCGATGGCGCCCTGGCCCAGTTCCAGCATCGCCAGGCCCTGGAAATGCTGCGCTTCGGCCAGGGCCGGGTTCAGTTTATACGCGGCCTGGTAGGCGTTGATCGCCTCGATCAGCTTGCCTTGCTGCTGCAGCCCTTGCCCGTTTGCCAGATGTTGTTCCGCCAGTGTCTGTTCGCCCATGTCACTATCCCGATGCAATGTGGCGAACAGTGTAACCGAGCCCGTTCTACCGTGCCTGGCTGACGGGAATTTCTTCCCCGTTCAGCTTGATCGCCACCTTGACGATCTGCGCCTTGACCTGGTTGCTGGCCATGTCCGCTTCCTGGGCATAGGCATACACGATGATGGCGAAATCCTTGTAGCCGCTGCGCGCCGCCTCGATCTTGCGCGCCGCCTCCTGGTCCACTTTCAGCAAGGAATAACCGTCGCCATTCGTGAACGCCAGCTTGTAGTCGCCGTTGTCGTACATGTAGTAATACGTGCCCGCGTCGGCGAACTTGGCGGGGAAGGCGGCCTTGTCCATCGCGTACGGCGACAGCGCGCCCTGGCCATTGATCTGGTAGCGCAGGTAGCGCTTCGTCTTGGCCTCATTGACCTTGGCGTCGATCTGCGGTTTCAGGGCGTCGAGCAGTTCCTGCTTGCGGAAGGCGTCGTTGCTGCCCGCATATTCGCGCGAGATGCGTTGCGCCACGGCCGCATAGTCGGGCGGCACGCCGGACAGGGCGAGGTAGCTGTACATCAACTGGTGGCCGCTGGTGATGTCAACATAGCTGGACGCTGGCGTGGCAGCGTCCGCTTGCGGCAGGCTGGCGGCAGCCGCTTTGACTTGCGCCTTGGCGGCCATATCGGCCACGCTGGTGGCGGGCGCCGAGGCGGCCGGCGTTGCAGTGTCGGAGGGCTTGCCGCAGGCGGACAGCAGGGCGGCGATGGCGAGCAGGGCAGGGAGGGTACGGTTCATGATATTTCCTTCAATGAATATGTAAGAGGTGAATTAGCCGATGGTTTTACGTTTGTATTCGCCGACGCCGTAAGCGGCCAGGACGATGGCAGACGCCAGCACCAGGTAAAAACCGATGCCAAAAGAGAGTCCTTGCCACACTTGTCCCAGCATTTCGCTGGCCATCTGCTCGGCCATGCGGGCCGCGCGGCTGCCCATGATGCCGCCCATGGCGTTGCCCGCGTCGCTGACGGCGCCCTTGATCTTGATGAACAGCAAGCTGCTGTGGATGACGATGAACAACAGGGGCGCGCACTTGCCCAGCGCCGCTTTCGGGTGCTTGCTAACCATGGTGGCGCAGCAGGCGCCGATGGCCAGCAGGAAGAAAAATTGTGCGGACGTAAAACCGCCGCCGCCATCGCGGGCAAAGCTTTCCAGGCTGTCGGCGGACAAGCCCAGCAACTGCCAGTAGGTGCGCGAGACGGAGGCGAACAAACGGATGCCGATGGTGTTGAAGACAAAGGCGCCGGCGATCAGGACGCCGAGGCTGGCCAGCACCTTGATGCCCAGGGCGGAGACGGCCTGGCCCCACAGCTGCTGGCTTTTTTCGCGCGCCAATTTCGCCGCGCCGGCCATTTCTTCCTGCGCCAGTTGCTGCGTCGCCACGGCGCTGACGGTGGCGAGGCTGCCGGCGTCATCGAAGCGCACGTCGACGACGGCGTTGATGGCGGGCGCCACGTCCGAGCGCCAGTGCGTGGCCACGTCGAACGCATGTTGAATGCCGGCCACGCTGACGGAACCCTGTCCGCTTGGCTGGTAGGCGAGGATGCGGCCACGCTGGCCGGTGGTGAATGTTGCTGGGCTGGATGTTTGCATGAGATTTCCCTGGTCACTGTCATGCTCTATTGCATGTACCCACGGATAACGGGGGCAGTTCAGGGAAATCTAAAATTATTTTGAATTATTTTTTTGGCGGCTGCATCATGTCCTTGGCGGCGCCCTGGTAATCCTTCATCAAGCCCATGAAGGCATCCTGCAAATGCCGGGCCGCATCCTGCGGCGGCGCGCCCGTGCGCCGGGCCAGGTCGAATTTATACGCATGGGCGGGGCTGTAGCCGGCCTGCGATGCCGCGTCCAGCAGCACGCCGGCCCGTTTCAACGAAGCGGGATCGCCCTTGACCATCAGCAATTCCGCCAGATAGGTCTGGGCAATCGGAAAGTCCTTGGCGGCCGCCTTTTCCAGCCACTGCATGCCGGCCTTCGGCTGTTTTATTCCAGCATCGCCACCGCCGATGCCATAGCCGAGGGCAGTCAGCGCCACCAGATCGCCGCCGCGCGCGCGCTTTTCCAGCTGCTGGCGGGGAAACGGGCGGGCCGCGATCTGCATGCGGATTTCATAGTTGATGTCTTGCAGCACATTGCCTGGCCACACCTTGGCGCCCGGTGCGGCCGGCTTTTCCACCGTTGGCGCAGGCGCGCGCATGCCGCCCTGGCCTTGCGTACTGGCCAGCACACCCGGCGTTGCCTGGCTGACACCCTTGCCGCTGCCCATGTTCAGCACCAGGCGCGCCGACGTTTCGCCGAACGACACGCGGGGCTTTTGCACGTCGTGCGTCATGGCGGCAACCCTGGCCGCCACTTGCGAAAACACGTCGCTCATGGGCAAGCCCGGTGCGTCCAGCGCGTCGAGCAGGGCGCTCGTGTAGGGGCTGTTGCGCGAATCGGGCGACCAGAAATCGCGCGCCAGGGCGCCGGGACCGGCCGAATAGGCGATCACCACGCCGCGTGGCGCTTGCGTGTCGGCAAAGCCGTGGCTGGCCGCATTGCCGCCGGGGACCACCACGGCGCCGCCGCGCGTATATTCCTGGCGGCAAGCGTCGAGGATCAGCACGGCGCCGCGCGCGCCCGTGCGCTGCAAGTCGCCCGCCAGGCTGGAAACGGACACGCCCTGGGCGGCGATGGCGGCCGCACTGAGCGCATTCATGTTGGCGCCCAGCGGCAGCACATAATTGGCTTCGCCCGACTGCGCGCCGTGGCCCGCGTAAAACACGAGGGCGATATCGGCACCGCGCGCCTGCGTGGAAAACTCGGCCGACGCCTTTTGCAGCTGTTGCGCATTGATGTCCGTGCGCAACAGCACTTCAAAGCCCAGGCGGCGCAGGCGCTCGGCCATGGCGCGCGCATCGTTCACGGGATTCAATAGAGGTTGCGGATAGGCCGCGTTGCCGATCACCAGGGCGATGCGCTTGCCGGGACCGCTGGCGGCGTTGCCCACGGCCGCTTGCACGACGTTACCGCAGAGTAAAAAGATGAGGCTCAAGAACAGGGGAATCAGGCGATGCATCGGCGTCTCGGGAATTGTCGTGAAAGTAACTAAAGTTAGCGATTTTTACTGTGATATGAGAAAATTGCTCAAATGCATTTTACCTTACTGACAAGTTTCTCTTGTCTGGCCAGCGCACGCTGCACGTCGCCGCCGGCCAGTGGCGCGTGCCGCCCAACACACGATCGGACCGGCTTTGCAATCGGAACAATTTGAACGGATTCATGCTTTCTGGACCCGCCGCCAGCAGCTGACACAAGGCGAACTGGGCGAGTTTTACCAGCGCGTCATCGCCGCGCTGACGCCGTGCCGTCCGCGCGAGGCGGCGTCGCTGGGCGACTCGCTGGCCGACTTGCGCCACCAGTTCTTCATCGAAAAAGTCCTGCACGGCTACAGCGACGCGGCGCCCCACCACGTCGGTGCCCTGTTTTTGTACTTCAAGCGCTTCATCATCGACCAGTTGCGCAAGCAGCGCGATGACGAAGATGCCGATGCCCAAGAAGGCTGCGAGCTGCGCGCGCCCGACGCGTATGCGGAACCGCTGCGCGACTATCAGCTGACGCCACAGCAGGTGCGCGACGCGGCCGACAGTTTTATTACGACCTTGCCGCACGACTTGATCTTGCTGCTGCGCCATTGTGGCTGCGGCGGCATGCCCGTCAAGGAGTTGGCCGAACAGATCGCTTCCGCGCATTACCACGGCGGCAAGTTGGGCCTGGTGCACAGGCAGAAGGGCGAGGCCAATAGCGCGGGGCGCCAGATCGTCGAGCCGGCCCACCGCGCCACCTTGCTGGGCAGCTGGGTCTTGAACCTGCTCAAGCTGCGCGTGGGCGACGCCCTGGCTGCGCGCGATATGCAGGCGGCGCAAATAGTTTTGGATATCTTGTGCGTGGCCGCGTTATCCCTGCACATGGACCCCGCGTCCACCCAACCGAACACTGATGAAAGGCCATCGGCATGACTGCATTGACGCCCTCGCTGGCCATCGTTGCCGCGCGCCTGCCGTCGCCCCCGTCTTCCATCGAATTGCTGGATGAGGACGTGGCTGGCGATACCCCCGACTGGCGCGGCATTGCCGTGCCGGAACACCTCATGGAACGCTTTGCGCGCCGCAGCGATGCGGCGCCGCTGGCCGGGCGGCCCATCGCCGGTGGGCAGATTCATTTGCTGGCGCGCCGTCCCGGCTTTGGCGCCGTGCTGCTCGACGCCTGGGACAGCTCGCGGCAGCGCTGGCGCGGCTGGCTCGTCACGCCCGACGCATCGTATGCGGACGCCTGCGGCCTCGTGGTCGAGGAGCGCGACGCGCCCGCCGACCCGCGCGCCGGCCTGGTGCTGTGCGACATGCCCGTGACCCTGGCCGTGACGGACCTGGGCGCCTGCCTGGGCGTGTTCAGCCAGGAGCGCCTGCAGGCGGCGCGCTGGCTGGAGCGGCATGGCCGCGCGAATGCCGCCACGGCGGCGCCCGGCGTGATCGCCCGCGTGGCCCTGCCCGGCGACGATTACGCCTTGACGGGCACGCCGCTGTCGAGCGAGCTGGGCAAGGATGGCCGCGTGGCGTACCGGCAATTGCTGCGTCAGGGCTTGCAGCAATTGCAGATCGCTCCGGCCGATGCCGCCGCGCCAGCAGCGAAGGTGCCGATGCAGGCGGCCAATGCGAACCGCTGGCTGAAGCTCGTCACGGCCGTGGCCGCCAGCGTGATGGTGGTGCAATCGGCGTGGCTGTTCCTGCCGAAAGAGGGCGCCGTCGTCGGCAATGCGGAGTTCCGCAACGGCGGCAGCGGCGTCGAGACGGGCGTGCGCACGCGCGTGCTGTTCCGCGCCGAGGCTACCGAGGCGGAAATCCGCATCTGGCTGCAGCGCGAGCAGCTGGAAATCGTCGCCGGGCCGGACACCCTGGGCGCCTTCACCGTGCTGTCGCGCAACCGCCAGAAAGTCTTGCCGCCACCGGGACCGGGCAATCCGCTGGCCGTCATCAATCCCTGACCCCGAAATAAGAGAAAGTTATAGAGCATGACAACGTATAAGAATTTTGCATCCGCGCACTGGCGCAAATTGATCGCCGGCGTGGCTGCCGGCGTCCTGTTGACGGGCTGCGCCATGACGCCGAACGGCCGTGGCGGCGTGTTGATGGGCCTCGATACGGCCGAGCTGTTCGGCACGCCGATTTCCACCTTCCGCCTGCGCGACGGCACGGAAGGGACCTTGCGCAAGGATCCGCAGGGCAAGTACTCGATCAAGCTGTCGCAGGCGTTTCGCGTCGTGCCGCTGGCTAACGCCATCACGGCGCGCGTGGCGAGGGTGGAAAACGTGGGCGAGCGCACGGTGGTGATCGTGGAAACGCAGGAGCGCGGCTGCGCCTACCGCTATGAAGTGCTGGCTTTCCAGGGCACGGACGTGCTGCAGTGGACGGTCGGCAATTGCAAGGACCGCCCCCGCGTGGACGTGGCGGCCGATGGAAAATCGCTGAATATCGACTTCCCCAACTACAACCGCCTGTCGCGCATGATCTACACGGACAACCGCCTGCTCAACGCCAGCGTGGCCGTGCCACCCGGCGTCGATACGCGCGCCCAGCCGTTTGCCGACGATGCCTTGCGCGGCACGGGGCCTGCCATCGCCACTATGCCGGCTGGCAACGACAGCGGCCGCGTGATTCCGGCGCCGCCGGCGGCCGCTCCGGCGCCTGCCGCCGCGCCGAAAACGGGCAGCCGCGCCAGCGCCAGGGCGCGCCGCCAGGAACCGGCAGCCAGGGCGGCAACGCCCGCCGCCATCAGCCTGCCCGCGCCGCGTGCCGCAGCGGCTGCCCCGGCGGCGCCGATGATCTTCCAGGCCGAAGAGATCAAGCCCGTCGTCATCGATTTGAGGAAATAAGATGGCCGCGAGTTTGCGCAGTCTGCAGATCCGGCAGACCTTGATCCTGATCGTCCTGACGATCATGTATTTGTGCTTCGAGCTGGGCTTCAATGCCCGTTTGCTCGACGTGGTGGGCGGCGACGTCAAGCCGCAGGACGTGGAAGGCGTGGAATTCTATGGCCGCAGCCTGTCGGGCATCGCCGCCGCGCTGGTGGTGCTGCAGCTGATGTGGCGCCGCCGCCTGAAGAACAATGGCAGCGGCCCCAGCTGGAAAAAGATCCTCTTTTGCTGCGTCGCCACGGCGGCGGTCGTGTTCGGCATTTTGAAGACCACGGTCACGGTGCTGGTTGAAACGCGCGATGCGCAATTTCGCCGCCTGGCCTTCAACACGACATTGATGCAGCGCTCGCTGGTGGGCGGCAGCCTGCAATTGCAGGGCCTGGTCGATGACGCTACTCTGTTTGCCAAGCCCGAGGGCAAGGCTTTCCTCGCGCTGTTTCCCTTCCTGGCCGTCTCGGTGGGCCACCTTGATGAGCGCATGGAGCCGGCCAAGGAACAGTTGATCAATTTTAATGTCCGCAAGATCGCCGGCGGCGCGGCTGGTTACTATGACAAGTATCAAAAGGCGATTGGCGAAGTGCACGACAAGTGGAAATTGTATTCGGGCATGATTCCCGACGACGATGCAGGCTTGCGCCAGCAGCAGGAAACGGCGTGGAACGATTACCGGCAAAGCCTGTCGCGCCACGGCTGGCAGCCGCATTCCGTGCCGGCGCGACGCAAGGCGGCCGTCGTCAACAATGTGCGCAAAAAGGTGCCCGTATCGGCCAACTGGCATCCGGCCGACCAATTGAGCTTCCGCGCCGCCGTCAAGCGCCGCTATGCGTCGGAAGCGGCCAGCAAGGGCTTGCATATCAAGGGCGACCGCATTCCGCCTGGCTTGTCCTTCGCCGCCTTCGTCGCGCGCCCCGGCATCCAGGCCGTGCTGCGCGACGGGCCGGACGGCGGCGATGGCAGCGAAGCGAGCAAGGGCTTGCGTTTGCCCAAGGGCGCCGTGGTGCAGGACGCGTATGCGAGTCCGGCCGAGTTCAGCCGTCTGTTCGACCAGTTCGCCGCGCGCCAGACGGCGGAAAAGCTGGTGGAGTACCGCGCCAGCCGCAACGACTTCGAGGTGGGCGGCAAGTATTTTGAAGAGGGCAAGGAAGCGGCGCGCGCGGCCATCGTGCCGCCCGTCGCCCTGTTCTTCTCGCTCTTGGGCGCCATCGGCCACTTTTCGAAACTGCTGTACCTGATCGCCACGGTGGGCTTGCTGGTGCTGGCGGCGCGCCGCGGTGAGCAGGCGGGCGCCGATGGCCAGCTGAGCCGCCGTTCCGCCTGGATCGCCACGGGCGTGCTGGCCGGCGCCTTCCTGGGAACCTGGGGTATCTTTACCCTCTCGGACAATAATGTCACGAAGAGCGAGCTGTTCCGCCAGATGCTGGACTGGAACCGTCAGGCCGCCGACGACAGCACGCGCTGGCAAATCGCCGGCAAGGGCTTGCTGGCCAATATCACGCACGTCGTGGCGGTGGGGCAGGGCTACAGCTACCCCGTCAACGAAGCGATCCGCATCCACGTTTTGCAGGGAATTCACTATGGCTATCATCCGGGACAAAAATAAGGCGGCCGCACTGGCCTTGCTGCTTTCCATGGCCAGCACGGCTGTCCAGGCCGACTGCCTGGGCATGAAGGTGCACGCCCACCGCGGCGCCGGCAATGCGCCGGAAAACTCGCTGAGCGCGCTGCGCAACACGTATTTTGGCACCTGGGACGGCGTCGAGACGGATTTGCAGCTGCTCGGCGACGGCAGCTGGGTGGTGCACCACGACTTGCTGACGGGCAGAGTCGTCGACACGGGATCGCCCCGCACCGTGAAACAACTGACGGCCGACGACTGGCGCGCCGCCAGCATGAAGAACCGCGGCGTGGCCACGCCGGAAACGCCGCCCTTCGTCAGCGACGTCGCCGATCTGGCCACGGCTTTCCCGAGTAAAACCCTGAACGCGGAAATCAAGGATGTCGTGTCCTCGTGCGCACCGATCGCCACCCTGGTGGGGCAGTTGCGCGCGAACATCAAGCACGGCAACTGGTTCCTGACGTCGGGCGTGCCGAACAACCTCGCGTGCGCGCGCCGCGCCGATCCGCAGGGTTACCTGGGCCTGCTCGTGTTTGACGCGCGCAATGCGCAGGCGGCTGGCGCCAACCGGGTCAGCCGCTATATCGCAAAAAATGCCCGTCCGCCCAAGCTGGACAAGCCGTGGCTGCAGCGCGTGCAGCAGCAGATCGGCATGCCCACGGGCGTGCACGTCGACGCCCGCAGCCTGGATGCCAATCCGAATTTGCTGATGGACGCCGCCAGCCTGAACATGCCCGTTTTCGTGTATGCCGTCGATGGCGACTCGGCCCTGGCCGCCTCGCTGTTGCGCGCGCAGCAGCGCAGCCACCGCCTGCCCAGCGGCGTCATCCTTGACGGCAATCCCGAGACGTTTTGCGCGATGATGAAGTAAGCGCTTTCACCGAGAGACCACGCCATGACCATGCCACCATCGACCCCCGCCAACCTTGCCGGCAGCGCCATTGGCGCCATGTTCTTTTCCCTGTTTGGCGGCCTGTGGGTGGCCGCCTGGTGCGTGCAGACGTATGGCGCGCATCCCTTGAGGTTGCTGCCGGTTGCCGCAATCACCGTCTTGCTGTTCATGCTGGCGTGGCGCCAGTTTCGCCGCCACCGGGCCGCGCATGCGGCGGCGGAACAATCGCCACAGGCCAAACGCGTGGGCCGGCTGTTCAATATCGTGAACGCCGGGCAATGGATCGCCATCTTCATCGTCGGCAACGTCCTGAAAAACCTGGGGCTGCAGGCGTGGTTCATTCCTGCCGTCATCTTGATCGTGGGCCTGCATTTCTTTCCGCTGGCCTGGCTGTTCAAGGCGCGCCGCCACCTGGCCATCGGCATGGCGCTGTGCGTGTGGGCCATCGGCTATCCGCTGACCTTGCGCCATGGCCCCATCCATCCCGTCGGCTGCCTCGGTGCCGGCCTGATCCTGTGGGTGGCGGCCCTGTCCGCCGTGCGCGCCGGTTTTGCCGTGCAGCAGAGCGCCTTGCAGCCCCAGAAATAGCTTACCGACGGTCCGCGCAGGGCCGCTTTTTGCCCATTTTTTGCGCACCGCAGCATCGATAATGTTTGCATCGGGCGTGCGACTGGCTTATAAATGTAATCGATTACATTTATATGAAAAGCACCATGCCAGCAGCCGTCCCATCCCCTTTGCCGACAGAAACCGTCTCCATCAGCGCCGTCGCCGCGCATGCGGGCGTGTCGGTGGCCACCGTCTCGCGCGTGATGAACGAGCAGGCGGGAGTGCGGGCGCCCACGCGCGACAAGGTGCTGGCGTCTGTCGCCGCGCTCGGCTACCGCATGAACCATCTGGCGCGCAGCCTGCGCACGGCCGAGAGCCGCATGCTGCTCACCATGGTGCCCGACGTGGGCAACCCGTTCTATGCGCAGATCGTGCGCGGCATCGATACGGTGGCGCGCGAACATGGCTACTTCGTGCTGCTGTGCGACACGGGCGCCGACGCGGGCCGTGAGCGCTCCTATTTCGACCTGCTGCGCATGCATCGCGCCGATGGCGCCATCTGCCTCGATCCGGACACGGTGCAACATGCCTTGTCGCATGAATCCGTCAGCCTGCCGTGGGTGGCGTGCTGCGAATTCGACCCCGCCGTGGCCGTGCCCTATGTCGGCATCGACAACCACCGCGCCGCCTCCGACGCCGTTGCGCATCTGCTGTCGCGCGGCCATACGCGCATCGGACTGATCAACTCCGACGAGCGCTATCTGTATGCGCGGCAACGCCAGCAAGGCTATCTGGACACCCTGGCGGCGGCCGGCCTGCCCGTGCAGCCGCAGTGGGTGCACACGGTGCAAAGCCTCGATTACGAAGCGGGCACGGCCGCCACGTTGCGGATGATGGCGCAGCCCGACGCTCCGACGGCCATCTTTGCCGTCTCCGACACCCTGGCCATCGGCGTCTTGAGCGCGCTGCGCCAGCTGAACAAGCGCGTGCCCGAGGACGTGGCCGTGATCGGCTTCGATGATATCGCCATCGCCGCGCAGATCGATCCGGGCCTCACCACGATTGCGCAACCGATGCGCGAGCTGGGCGAGACGGCGGCGCGCCTGCTGCTGCAACGGCTGGCGGACCCGGCGGCCCAGGTGCCCGGTGTGCTGCTGCAACACCAATTAATTCTGCGAGGGAGTGCATAGTGAGCGTTGCCGTCGGTTTCGAGGGGGTGTGCAAGGATTTCGGCCCCGTGCGCGTCTTGCATGGCGTCAGCTTTACCCTGTCGCCGGGGCGCGTGTATGGCTTGCTGGGCGAAAATGGCGCCGGCAAGTCGACCTTGATGAAAATCCTCGCCGGCTATGAAGGCGTGAGCGAAGGCCAGTTGCTGATCGATGGCCAGCCCCAGCGCTTTGCCAGTTCGCGCGCGGCGGAATCGGCCGGCATCGTGCTGATCCACCAGGAATTCAACCTGGCCGAGCACCTGACGGTGGCGCAAAACATGTTCCTTGGCCACGAAAAGACGCGCGGCTGGCTGCTCGACGAGAGCGCCATGAAGGAAGAAGCGTCGCGCTACCTGAAACAGGTGGGCCTGGACGTGTCGCCCGACACGAAAATCCGCGACCTGATCGTGGCTGAAAAGCAACTTGTGGAAATCGCCAAGGCCCTGTCGCGCCGCGCCCGCTTTTTGATCATGGACGAGCCGACCGCCACCCTGACGTCGTCGGAAACCCAGCGTTTGTTTGCCGTGATGGCGCAGTTGAAAGCGGACGGCGTCACCATTCTCTACATTTCCCACAAGCTCGATGAAGTCGAGCGCAACACGGACGAGGTCATCGTCATGCGCGACGGGCGTTTCGTCACGCGCGAACCGACGGCCAGCCTCACGCGCCAGCAGATGGCGAACCTGATGGTGGGGCGCGAATTGTCGGACATGTTTCCGGTCAAGGTGGCGCTGGCGCCGGACGCACCCGTACTCCTGAAAGTCGATGGCTTGTGCGTGCCGGGCTGGTCCAGGGACCTGTCGTTCGAGGTGCGCGCTGGCGAAGTGCTGGGCTTTGCGGGCCTGGTGGGCGCGGGGCGCACGGAATCGTTCGAGGCGCTGCTGGGCTTGCGTCCGCGCAGCGCGGGTGTGATCCAGCTCAATGGCCAGCCCGTGGATATTCGTACCCCCAAGCAAGCCATGCAGCACGGCATGACCTATCTGAGCGAAGACCGCAAGGGCAAGGGCTTGCACGTGAACCTGGGCTTGCGTGAAAACCTCACGATGATGACGATGGAGCGCTATGCGCGGCCCTGGCTGGATGTTGATGGAGAGAAACAGGCGCTGGCCAAGGCCGTCGCGGATTTCAATATCCGCACAGGCGACCTCGACAGCCGCGCGCGCATGCTGTCCGGCGGCAACCAGCAAAAGCTGGCGCTGGCGAAATACCTGCATTCGGACCCGCGCGTCGTCGTGCTCGACGAGCCGAGCCGTGGCGTGGACGTGGGCGCCAAGCGCGACATATATTTCCTGATACACCGCCTGGCCGCCGAAGGGCGCGCCGTGATCGTGATTTCATCCGAACTGATCGAATTGATTGGCCTGTGCCACCGGGTCGCCGTGATGCGCGCCGGCACCTTGCAAGCCACCCTGTCTGCTGACCACCTGACTGAAGAGGAGTTGATTGCCCATGCAACCGGCACGCACTGATACGAGCGTATCCCCCCTGGCCCAATTTGGCGCGCGCATCAAGGGCTTTGGCCCCGTGCTGGGCCTTTTATCTCTGTGCATCGCGGGCACCTTGCTCAATGGCGACTTCGCCACCTTGGATAACCTGATGAACGTGCTCACGCGCACGGCTTTTATTGGCATCATCGCCGTTGGCATGACCTTCGTGATCATCTCCGGCGGTATCGACTTGTCCGTTGGCTCGATGGCGGCCCTGATCGCCGGCTGCATGATTTATTTCATGAATGCGCTGGCGCAAGGCGCGGGCGGCGATCTGGCGCCGATCACCATGCTGGTGCTGGGCATCGCCATGGCGCTGGTATTGGGTGCCGGATTCGGCCTGATGCATGGCTTGTTGATCAGCAAGGGCAATATCGAGCCGTTCATCGTGACCCTGGGCACCTTGGGCATCTTCCGCGCCGTCTTGACCTACCTGGCTGATGGCGGTGCCCTGACGCTGGACGCCACCCTGTCCGAGCTGTACAGCCCCGTCTACTACACGAGCGTGCTGGGCGCGCCGATCCCGATCTGGATCTTTTTATTCGTCGCTGCGGCCGGCGCCATCATCCTCAACCGCACGACCTTTGGCCGCCACGTGCAGGCGATTGGTTCCAACGAGCAAGTGGCGCGCTATGCGGCCATCAATGTCGACAAGGTGAAAATTGCCACCTACATGCTGCTGGGCGTCTGCGTGGGCATCGCCACGGTGCTGTACGTGCCGCGCCTGGGCTCGGCCACGCCGACCACGGGCTTGCTGTGGGAACTCGAAGCCATCGCCGCCGTCGTCGTTGGCGGCACGGCGCTGAAGGGGGGAGAGGGGCGCATCGTCGGCACTGTGATCGGCGCCATCCTCTTGTCCGTGATCAGCAATATCCTGAATTTGACCAGCATCATCAGTGTCTACCTGAATGCCGCAGTGCAAGGCGTGGTGATCATCGCCGTCGCCTTCCTGCAGCGAGGCCGCAAATAAAAACACAGCGGCGTTCTGAAAGGGCAGCCAACGGGCGCCCACAACCTTGGAGGAGAGCAGCATGAAGAGCTTTAGACGGGTAGCAGGGGTAGCAGGGATGGCAGTGCTGGTGATGCAGGCGTGGGCGCTGCCGAGTGCACAGGCGGCGGAGAAGCTGGTGGTGGGCGTGGCGATTCCCACGGCCACGCACAGCTTTACCTCGGGCATCGTCTGGTGGGCGAACCAGGCCAAGGCGGAACTGGAAAAAGCCCATCCGGGCCTGAAAATCATCGTCAAGACGGCCGCCACGGCGCCCGAGCAGGCGAACCAGTTGCAGGACATGTTGACGGTGAACAAGATCAACACCCTGGTGATCTTCCCCATCGAATCGGCCTCGCTGACGCAGCCCGTCGCGCAAGTGAAAAACAAGGGCGTCTACGTGACCGTGGTCGACCGTGGCTTGACGAACACGCAGTCGCAGGATGCCTACATCGCCGGCGACAACACGGCCTTCGGCAAGCTGCCGGCCGAGTATCTGGCGAAAAGCCTGAATGGCAAGGGCAATATCGTCGTACTGCGCGGCATGCCGACCACCCTCGACAACGAGCGCTACGACGCGTTTTCCGCCGTGATGAAGGGCCATCCCGAGATCAAGGTGCTCGACGCCAAATATGGCAACTGGAACCGCGACGATGCCTTCAAGGTCATGCAGGATTACCTGACCCGCTTCAAGCACATCGACGCCGTCTGGGCCGCCGATGACGACATGGCCATCGGCGTACAAAAAGCCATCGCGCAAGCCAAGCGCACGGACATCAAGCAAGTGTTCGGCGGCGCGGGCGCGAAGGGCGCCGTGAAAAAGATCATGGATGGCTCCGACCCGCTGATCGTGGCCGACGTATCGTACTCGCCGAAATTCATGTACGACGCCATCAAACTGACGACGGAAGCGCGCCTGAAAGGTGATAAATTGCCGGCCAACACGATCATCCCTTCGGTGCTGATCACGCGCGAGAACGCCAAGCAGTTTTACTTTCCGAACTCGCCTTTTTAACGACACCCCAAAACCAGGGCTGGGGTCGTACCCTCAGGGTACGACCCCGGGTTTCGGTTTGGGTTAACAGGACATTGATATGAAAACCATCCAGGGCCCGGCTATTTTCCTGGCCCAGTTTCTCGGCGACGAGCCGCCGTTCGACTCGCTCGAGCACCTGGCGCAATGGGCGGCCGGCCTGGGTTACAAGGGCTTGCAGCTGCCGACGGCGCCGCGTCTGTTCGACCTGGAGCAGGCGGCCGGCAGCCAGCAGTATTGCGACGACGTGACAGCCCTGCTGGCGCGCCACGGCTTGCAGGTGACGGAATTGTCGACGCATTTGCAGGGCCAGCTGATCGCCGTGCATCCGGCCTACGACGCGCTGTTCGACGGCTTTGCGCCCGAACACGTGCGTGGCGACAGCGCGGCCCGCACGGCCTGGGCCACGCAGCAACTGCTGTGGGCGGCCACCGCTTCGCAGCGCCTGGGCCTGACGGCGCACGTGACGTTTTCCGGCGCGCTGGCCTGGCCGTATCTGTATCCATGGCCGCAGCGCCCGGCCGGCCTGGTGGAAACGGCATTTGCCGAACTGGCCAAACGCTGGCTGCCCATCCTCGACGCGTTCGACGCGGCCGGTGTGGACGTCTGCTATGAGTTGCATCCTGGCGAGGATTTGCATGACGGCGTGACCTTCGAGCGCTTCCTGGCCGCCGTCAACGACCACCCGCGCGCGTCCATCTTGTACGACCCCAGCCACTTCGTGCTGCAGCAGCTCGACTATCTGGCCTTCATCGACATTTATCATGCGCGCATCAAGGCCTTTCATGTGAAAGATGCGGAATTCCGGCCGAACGGGCGCCAGGGCGTGTATGGCGGCTATGGCGACTGGCAGGACCGCGCCGGGCGCTTCCGCTCGCTGGGCGATGGGCAGATCGATTTCAAGGCGATTTTCTCGAAGATGGCGCAGTACGACTTTCCCGGCTGGGCCGTGCTGGAATGGGAATGCTGTTTGAAACATCCCGAGGACGGGGCGGCCGAAGGGGCGCGCTTCATCCGCGAGCACATCATCCATGTGGCCGAACACGCATTTGACGATTTCGCGGGCAGTGCCGTTGACCAGGATCAAATCCATCACTTGCTTGGCTTGAAATAAGGAGACGACATGCAGCGACGCTTACGGCTGGGCATGGTAGGGGGCGGGCAGGGCGCATTCATCGGCGCCGTGCACCGCATCGCGGCGCGCATCGACGACCAGTACGAGCTGGTGGCGGGCGCCCTGTCGTCCGATCCGCAGCGCGCGCGCGACAGCGGCGCCGCGCTGCACCTGGCGCCCGAGCGCAGCTATTGCGATTATCGCGCCATGGCGCAGGCGGAGGCCGCGCGCGCTGACGGCATCGAAGCCGTGGCCATCGTCACGCCGAACCATTTACATGCGCCCGTCGCCACGGCGTTCCTGGAAGCGGGCATCCACGTGATCTGCGACAAGCCGCTGGGAATTTCCCTGGCGGAAGGGCAAAAGCTGGCGGCGCTGGCCCAGCAGAAAAACCTGCTTTTCGCACTCACGCATACCTACAGCGGCTACCCGCTGCTGCGCCACGCCCGGGCCATGGTCGAGGCGGGCGAGATCGGCGAGCTGCGCCTCGTACAAGTGGAATATTCGCAGGATTGGCTGGCCGATGCGATCGCGGCGGGCGGCATGAACGAGGGCAACTGGCATAACGACCCGCACAAGGCCGGTCCCGGCGGCACCCTGCTCGACGTGGGACTGCACGCCTACCACCTGGCGCAATTCGTCAGCGGCTTGACGCCACAATCCGTGCTGGCGGAACTGTCGACCTTTGTTCCGAATCGCACCCTGGACGACCACGTGCAGGTGATGCTGCGCTACGCCAATGGGGCGAAAGGCACCCTGTGGGCCAGCCAGGTGGCCACCGGTTGCGAAAACACGGTGCGCCTGCGCCTGTTCGGCAGCAAGGCGCAGCTCGATTTTGACCAGGAACAACCAAATGAGCTGTGGTGTACGCCGCAGGGTGGCAACCGCCAGCTGCTGCGTCCGGGCCGGGTCGACAGCGCCGCTGCGCGCCACGCCACGCGCGTGCCGGCCGGCCATCCGGAGGGGTATCTGGAAGCGTTCGCGCAGCTGTACCTGGACGCGGCCCTGGCCATCCGCGCCTTGCAATCGGGCTTGCCCATGCCCAAGGAAGCCAGCTGGCTGCCCACCGTCACCGACGGCGTGGCCGGTCTGGCCTTTGCGGAAGCCGTGCTGCGCAGTCATGCCAATGGCGCGAGCTGGACGACCCTGGCAAGCTGACTGTTACACTGGAGCCATGCGCTCCTTTACCATCACCATCCTTCCGCAAGGCTGGCAATTCCCGGCCGACGCGGGCACGACCATCTTAGCCGCCGCTGAGCTGGCCGGTATCCGCCTGCTCAGTTCCTGCCGCAATGGCACTTGCCGCACCTGCCTCTGCCACATGCCTGCAGGCCAGGTGCGCTACATGGTGGACTGGCCCGGCATCAGCCCCGATGAACGGCTCGACGGCTACATCCTGCCCTGCGTGGCCGTGGCCGAAAGCGACCTCACCATGCAGGCGCGCGCCGTGCGCACGGGCGCCTGAATCAGGAGGACTTGCCGCCCTTGAGGCGCTGCAGCAGCGCGTCCACGCTGTCGCTGACTGGCAAGCCGTGGCGGCGCAGCAACTGCACGTGTAGCACGAGGTTTTCCAGCACCAGCTTGGCCGCCACGGCCAGCAGGGCCAGGTTGCGGTCTTCCGGGCTGAAACTTTCCATCGCGTCGGCCATCTCGCACAGGTGGTTGGCGATCAGCCCGCGCAATTCCTGCTCGTCGAAGGGCAAGTCGGCAAAATCGATGGGATCGGCCACTTCCACCTCCTGCATCAGCACCGCTAGTTCTTCCGGGGTAATCGTCATGCCTGGCCTCCTTGTGTGCTTGCCGCTATTTTAATTGTATTGGCCGCAAAGCGGACTAGAATGAGTCGAGGCCGACGACGTCGAAGGGCAGCATGGCGCATCTGCATTTTACGCAACAACTGGCACGCTACCTCGACGTCCCCACGCTCGAGGTGGCCGCGCCACGCCTGCGCGCGGCCTTGGATAGCGCGTTTGCGCAGCAGCCGCGCCTGCGCGGTTATGTGCTCGACGAGCAGGGGGCTTTGCGTCCCAATGTGGTGATTTTCATCGACGGCGCCCGCTGCCGCGAGCGGCGCGTGCTCGACGATGCCTTGCGGCCCGACAGCCAGGTGTATATCTTGCAAGCACTTTCCGGAGGTTAAGTATGGCTCAACGCGCGTATCTCGGCACCCGCAAGGGCTTGTTCCAGTTCGATGTCGATGCGGCCGGCGCCTGGCAGCTGGCGCTGGTGCAGTTTGCCGGCGATCCCGTTTCCATGCTGCTGCACGATGGCCGCGACGGCGCCTTATATGTCGCCCTGAACCTGGGGCACTTCGGCGCCAAGCTGCACCGCCTCGACGCGGGCGCCAGCGCGTGGCAGGAAGTCGCTGTGCCCGCCTACCCCGCCAAGCCGGAAGACAGCACCGATACCGTGGACTGGACTCTGCGGCAGATCTGGTCGCTGGCCGCCGGCGGCGCGGACCAGCCCGGCGTGCTGTGGGCGGGCACCCTGCCTGGCGGCCTGTTCCGTTCAATCGACCGCGGCGACAGCTGGCAGCTGGTGGAATCCTTGTGGAACGTGCCGCAGCGGGCGCAGTGGTTTGGCGGCGGCTACGACGTGCCCGGCATCCACAGCATCTGCGTCGACCCGCGCGACAGCAGCAAGGTGCTGGTCGGCGTGTCCTGCGGCGGCGTGTGGCAAACGCGCGATGGCGGCGCCAGCTGGGCCTTGAGCGCGACGGGCATGCGCGCCGATTACATGCCACCCGAGCTCGATGAAAACGAAGCCGTGCAAGACCCGCACCGCATCGTGCGCAGCGCCGGCACGCCGGACGCGCTGTGGTGCCAGCACCATAACGGCATCTGGCGTTCGGACGATGCCGGCTGGCACTGGCAGGAAGTCACCACGGCGCCGCTGTCGCATTTCGGCTTTGCCGTGGCCGTCCATCCGCGCGATGGCGACACGGCCTGGTTCGTGCCGGCGCAGGCGGACGTGCTGCGCATTCCCATCGATGGCGCGCTGGCCGTCACGCGCACGCGCGATGGCGGAAAAACCTTCGAGGTGTTGCGCGCGGGCTTGCCGCAGCAGCATTGCTACGACCTCATCTACCGCCACGGGCTGGCGCTGGCCGACGACGGCCGAAGTTTATTGATGGCCTCAACGACAGGGGGCGCCTGGTATTCGGGCGACGAGGGCGAGCATTGGCAGACCATCTCTGCTCACTTGCCGCCCGTTTATGCCGTCTGTTTTGCCACGCCGTAGTAGCACAGGAAGATATCGACGGCCAGTTCCGTCACTTCGCGCCGGCGTGCCGGGCCCAGCAGAGGCTCGCCCAGGGTGATCTGCGGCCAGAAGGCAAAGGTTTTTAAAGGCGACATCAAGAGGTGCGCCACTTCCACCGTCTCGCCCGCCTTGATGCGCCCGTCTTGCTGCGCCGCGCGGATCCAGATATTCAGGCCCGTTTCCTTTTCATTCAGGCGCGCCACCATGGCTTGCGCCCGCTCGGGCGAGTGGATGGTTTCGCCAAAGATCACGCGCGCCAGGTCGATGAAGGCCGCGTCGCATAACAACACCATTTTCTGCTCGACCAGGGCCAGCACTTGCGGGCGCAGCGGCTGGTCGGCAACATAGGGCACGGCGGGCTGGGCCACGCTGCTTTCCCACATGCGCTGCAGGATTTCCGCGAACAACTCGTCCTTGCTGGGGAAATGGTTGTACACGGTGCGCTTGGAAACGGCGGCCGTGGCAGCGATCCTGTCCATGCTGGTCGCATCAAAACCGTGGTCGCGGAACTCGGCGATGGCGGCATCGACGATGGCGACGCGCTTGCGGTCGGTGAGGCGTTGCGGTGCTGCCATGGCTGAAAATCTCCTTTGAAAACAATATTTTACACCTCCTGGTTTACTTTGCCAGAAATAGGAACTACACTGTGTAGTGTAATTTAATCCTTGTACATTCCTTGCCGGGCCACATATGCACTTGCACCGAGCCGCACGTCGTCTCTTCTTTCTGGGAGTCCTGATCATCATGAGTTCTTGCACCCTGCGCGCTGCGCCTGCCGCGCCCGCTGAATCCCCACAACGCCACGAAGGCAAGTTCCGCAATCCCGTGGAAATGTACAAACTGGGCACGGCAGCGACGCTCAAGCTGCTGTGGACTTTTGTCTTTGATAAACCGGACAGCACGGTGCCGGCCGCTACCGTGCCCGTGCAAGTCTTGACTCGGGCGCAGCTGCTGGCCGCACCCGATAACAGCCTGTTTCGCCTCGGCCACTCGACCCTGCTGTTGAAACTGAACAATGAATTCTTCCTCACCGACCCCGTGTTTTCCGAGCGCGCCTCGCCGGTGCAGTGGGCAGGACCGAAGCGTTTCCATCAGCCGCCCATCAGCATCGCCGACTTGCCGCCGATCAAAGCCGTGATCCTGTCGCATAACCATTACGACCACCTCGACTATGCTGCCGTGCTGCAGCTGGCCGCCAAGACGGAACACTTTGTCGCGCCGCTGGGCGTGGGCGATACCCTGGTCGAATGGGGCGTGCCGAAGGACAAGGTGCAGCAATTCGACTGGTGGCAAGGCACGACGATTGCCGGCGTGAAACTCGTCGCCACGCCATCGCAGCATTTCTCGGGACGCGGCTTGTTTGACAGCAATCAAACCCTGTGGGCGTCGTGGGTCATCGACGCACCGGACGTGCGCGTGTTTTTCAGCGGCGACTCCGGCTATTTCGATGGCTTCAAGCAGATCGGCGACAAGTACGGCCCGTTCGACGTGACCATGATCGAGACGGGTGCCTACGACAAGCTGTGGCCGGACGTGCACATGCAGCCGGAACAGACCTTGCAAGCCCACCTGGACTTGCGCGGCAAATGGCTGATGCCCGTACACAATGGCACCTTTGACCTGGGCCTGCACGCCTGGCATGAACCGTTTGACCGCATCACGGGGCTGGCGGCCAAGCAGGGCGTGAACCTGGCCACGCCGCAGATGGGCGAGGTGGTCGACCTGGCGCAGCCGAAAAAAGGTGAAAAATGGTGGCTGGCGATGCTGGAAGAAGAGATGGTGCGGTAATTTACGCCGTCACGTCGATCAGGCGTCCCAGTGTCTGGCCATAGCCGTTCAGCTGGGGCGTGCTTTTCGGCGCGGCGGGGATGGCTTGTTGCGGCACTGCCACCTTGATCGCCTGGTCCAGCTGCGGCGCCTTGATGGCGGTGGGGGCATCGGCCTGGGCTTGCTGGCTGCTGCGTTGCGTCTGGCTCAGCGATTCCTGTTCCCGCGCCAGCAACTGGCGGCTTTGCGCCAGCTGTTCACTGTCGCGCTGTACCTGGTTCTGGCCTTGCTCGACCCGGCGTTGCGCCGTGGCCAGCGAGGCTTGCAAGTTGTTGACAGACGTTAGCGTGACCACATTGTTCACCTTTGAAAGTATGTCCAGGCGTGTACAGAAAAGAGGGGAGTCCAGGAAGATGTGCTGCACCAGACGCAACATGTCTGGCGGTAACCTTTACCTGAATCAAGAGTAGGACAAATTCTCGCACAGTTCCAGTAAATATGTTTTCTTGATAATGCTATCGCGTGCGCCCTGTGTTGTCGACACGGCATGCCAAAGGTGAGCCAGTGATTGTCGAAGTGAGCACATGCTGTCGCCTTTGAGCATTGTTTATCAGCCATCGGCGCTGCAATGCCATAGAGAGGCACAAGTGATCACATTTAAAACGTTGCCTTTTAGATAGTCAATGTATTGTTGTTTTTATACCATGTCTGCGCACGCTAATGCGCGGCCTGTTTGGCGCTCTGGGCTATAATTGACGGTCAGAGTTGGTTTCTTTTGCCATACAGACAGGTAGTTAACATGAATCTCAAGAGCCTCGCAATTGCCCTCGGCATGTCGAAAACGACAGTCAGCAGGGCGTTGAACGGCTATCCGGAAGTCAATTCCCGCACCCGTGAAATCGTCCTGGCCGCCGCCAAGAAAGTCGGCTACCGGCCCAACCCGCTCGCGCGCAGCCTGGCCGTCGGCCGCACCAATGTGCTGGGCATGATCTATCCCCTGCTTCCCAGCGACCTGGGCGACAGCGTCTTTCTTTCCGTGGTCAATGGCATGTCCGACGCCGTCGAAGCGTCGAAGATGAGTTTGATCATCGCTCCCGTGTCGCCGCAGAATGAACAGCCGTCATATGAAAACATGGTGCGCGGGCGCCAGGTCGATGGCCTGGTGGTGGGGCGCACCAAGGTGGTTGACGAGCGCATCGCTTACCTGACGAAAGTCGGCTTTCCTTTTGTCGCGAATGGCCGCACGCGCATCGACGCGCCGTACGCGTATTTTGACTACGACAACGACACGGGCATCGACCTGGCCGTGTCCTTCCTGGCGGCGCATGGCCACCAGCGCATCGCCCTGCTGAGCGCGCCGCTGGCGCTGCATTTTGCGTATGAGCGCAAGGAAAGCTTTATCCGCTGCATGGCGCAAGCGGGCTTGCCGGTCGATCCCGCCTATCTGCTCGACAACACTTTTGACCGCCGCAGCGGCTACCAGGCCATGCAGCAATTGCTGGCCTGCTCTCCCCGTCCGACTGCCGTCATCGTCGACAACCACTTGTCCGGCGTCGGCGTGGTGCGCGCGTTGATGGATGCGGGCATCGAGATCGGCAAGGAAATCTCCGTCATTGTCTGGGGCAATGTGGAAGACACCTTGATTGGCATCAACGTCACCACCATCGACCAGCCCGACCTGCGCCGCGCCGGCGCCAAGATGGTTGAAATGCTGCAATCGCTGCTGGCCGGCACGCCGCCGGAACGGCTGCAGGAAATCTGGCAACCGGTGCTGTTGCCGGGGGCGACGGTGGGGCGCTGCGCGGATTGAAAACAAGATAATTCGTCTAGAGGAGAGCTGGCATAGATACCAATCCCACCCTTTTGAGCATAGCCTCAGAGAAAGAAAACCTTCTTACGCTCTACGATGATGGTGAGATTACGGGCCGTGAACTTGCGCAAGGATTAGACAAATTGTTCCAACAAGAGCGAGGTGCTTGTAAAGAAATTGATAGGCATGCATTTGAGTCGCGCCTTAAGCAAGGTTTAGGTAAACGTAATGTTGCAATTGCTTTACTCGTGACATTTATATTCGGATTTTTCGTCAGCCCGTTTCTGTATCCAAAATTTTTCGGTTATAAAAGTGCAGAGGAGTGTTTGCTGGCTCACACTAATAATTTCGGCATGAGTGCATGCTACGATCTGTACCCTAGTATAAAACCGTAGTTTTGCTATTTAGTACTAGAACCAAGCATATTCTTCATAGTATTTAAGATTCTGACCAGCGTTGATCTAGCCCACGGACCGGGTGACCCAGTGCTTGGTCATGTGATAGTAAGTGACTGATTTTTATGAGGAATGTGATGTTGTCGTTTTTCTGGTGTGATAAAGATGTGCAGGCATGAATAAAAATGCGCTATGCCGGCAGTGTGTACTGCTGCTGGCATAGCGCATTACGAATCAAGCGCTGTAGCTTAGAGTCTTAGGCCGCGTGTGTTGTTCCGTCAGCCAGTACCGCCAATAATCTCGCCTTGTCCTGGCGATATGTGACGACGGCCGCTTCCTTGACGTGGCCGAAGCCGCGGATTTTCTCGGGCAGCGATGCTAGTTCCACGCAGGTGGCCAGGTTCTCGGCCGTCAGGTTGACCAGCATGCCGGCCAGCAGTTCGCGGTATTCGACGATCAGGGCGCGTTCCATCTTGCGCTCGTTTGTATAACCGAAGATGTCGAAGGTGCCGCCCCGCAAGCCCTTGGCCTTCGCCAGCAGCTTGAAGGCGCGCCACATCCAGGAACCGAATTCCGCTTTCACGAGGTGCTCTTTCGCATCTTTCTTCGCGAACAGCGGTGGCGCCAGATTGAATTTCACGGAGAAATTCCCTTCGAATTGCTGCTGCAATTGCTCCACGAAACGGCCATCCGTGTACAGGCGCGCCACTTCGTATTCGTCCTTGTAGGCGAGCAATTTGAAATAGCTTTTCGCCACGGCCGTCGACAGTTTCTGGCCCAGTCCCAGGGTGTTTTCGCGGTCGCGTACCTGTTTCACCAAGGTGGCATAACCATCCGCATACGCGGCGTTCTGGTAGGCCGTGAGGAATTCCACGCGCTTCTTGATGACGCTGTCGAGGCTTTGCGGCATTTGCACGATGATCGCTTGCGACGGCGTGGCGATCTGCGTGACCTTGCGCACGTCGACGGCGGCGCGGCGGCCCCACAGGAAACTCTTCTTGTTCGATTCGATCCCCACGCCATTCAATTCAATGGCGCGCAGCAAAGCCGCTTCCGTCAGCGGGATGCGGCCTTTTTGCCAGGCGTAGCCGAGCATGAACAGGTTGGCGGCGATCGAGTCGCCCATCAGTGCGGTGGCCAGTTTTGTCGCGTCGATGAAGTCGGCCGCGTCCGCGCCGCCGACGGATTCCTCGATCAGCTGGCGCACTTCGGCCGTTGGATATTGCCAGTCCGCATTTTGCGCAAACGTGCCCGGCGGCTGCTCGTGCAGGTTGACGACGGCCAGGCTGCGGCCCGGACGCATTTTCGATACGGCATCCTGCGCGCCGGCCGTCAGCATGTCGCAGCCCAGGATCAGGTCCGCTTCGCCCGTGGCGATGCGCTGTGCGCGGAGGTGTGCCGGGGAGCGCGCGATTTTCACGTGTGAGGTGACGGAACCGTTCTTTTGCGACATGCCCGTCATGTCCAGCACGGACGCGCCCTTGCCTTCCAGGTGGGCCGCCATGCCCATCAGGGCGCCGACGGTGATGACGCCCGTGCCGCCGATGCCGTTGATGAGGATGTTGTACGGCGCGTCGCAGGCGGGCAGTACCGGTTCCGGCAAGGGGCCGAAGTTGTCCGTCTCGCCCGCTTTGCTGGCGCCCGTCTTGGTCTTCTTCAGGCTGCCGCCCTCGACCGTGACGAAGCTGGGGCAAAAACCCTTGGCGCACGAGTAATCCTTGTTGCACGAGGATTGGTCGATGGTGCGCTTGCGGCCAAATTCCGTTTCCTTCGGCAAGATCGACACGCAGTTCGACTGCACGCCGCAGTCGCCGCAGCCTTCGCAGACGGCGTCGTTGATGACCATGCGTTTGGCCACGTCCGGATACTCGCCCTTTTTGCGGCGCCGGCGTTTCTCGGCGGCGCAGGTCTGGTCGTAGATCAGCACGGATACGCCGGCTACTTCGCGCAATTCTCGCTGCACGGCATCCATGTCCTTGCGGTCATGCAAGGTCAGGTGGGCGGGCAGGTTGCTGCGGTCGCTGTAGCGGCTCAGGTCTTCCGTGACCAGGGCGATGCGGGCGATGCCTTCGGCGGCCACTTGCTGCGCCAACATCGGCACGGTGATGAGGCCGTCCACGGGCTGGCCGCCCGTCATGGCGACGGCGTCGTTATACAGGATTTTGTAGGTGATGTTCACCTTGGCCGCCTGCGCGGCGCGAATGGCCAGGTATCCCGAATGGAAATAGGTGCCGTCGCCGAGGTTCTGGAACACGTGCGGCAGTTCGGAGAACGCGGCTTGCCCGATCCACGGCGCGCCTTCGCCGCCCATGTGCGTGGTCAGCTTGTTCATTTCCGGGTAGATCGACGTGGCCATCACGTGGCAGCCGATGCCGGCCAGCGCCAGGCTGCCGTCGGGTACTTTGGTCGAGGTGTTGTGCGGGCAGCCGGAGCAGTAAAACGCGGGGCGGAACGGCGTATTTACGGCTTTCTTTAATACCGCATCCTTGGCGTCGAGGAAACTGAGTCTCGCCTTGATCAGGTCGCACGTGACGGGGTCGGAAATCAGGCGCGCGATGCGACTGGCGATGACACGCGCCACTTGCGAGACGGAAAAGTCGGCCTTCGAGGTCAGCAGCCATTCGCCGCGCGGCGCCACCCATTCGCCCTTTTCGTCGAACTTGCCGATGACACGCGGGCGCACGTCGTCGCGCCAGTTGTAGAGTTGTTCTTTCAACTGGTATTCGACGATCTGGCGTTTTTCTTCGACGACGAGGATTTCATCGAGGCCTTGCGCGAATTCGCGCACGCTGTCCGGTTCCAGCGGCCACGGCATGGCCACCTTGAACAGCCGCATGCCGACGTCGGCCGCCATCTGCTCATCAATGCCCAGCTCTTCCAGCGCTTCGAGCACGTCCAGATACGATTTGCCGGACGCGATGATGCCCAGCTTGGCGTTCGGGCTGTCGATGGTGGTGTGGTTGAGCTTGTTTTCGCGCGCGTAGGCCAGGGCCGCATAGATCTTGTAATCCTGCATCAGCGCTTCCTGGTTGCGCGCCTGCTGGCCCAGCGGGATGCTCGACAGGCGCGCGTTCAGGCCGCCTTCGGGCATGATGAAATCCTGCGGAATCTTCACTTCCACGCGGAACGGGTCGGCATCGATGGAGGCCGACGATTCGACTGTGTCGGCCAGGGCCTTGAAGGCTACCGTGCAGCCGGAAAAGCGCGACATGGCCCAGCCGTGGATACCCAGGTCCAGGTATTCCTGCACATTGCAGGGATACAGGACGGGAATCATCGAGGCGGAAAACAAATGGTCGGACTGGTGCGGCAGGGTCGACGAATACGCGCCATGATCGTCGCCGGCCACCAGCAGCACGCCACCCAGTTTTGACGTTCCCGCATGGTTCATGTGCTTGAAGACATCGCCGCAGCGGTCCACGCCCGGACCCTTGCCGTACCACATGGCAAATACGCCGTCGTACTTGGCCGGGCCGATCAGGTCGACTTGCTGCGAACCCCAGACGGCCGTGGCGGCCAGGTCTTCATTGACGCCGGGCACGAACTGCACGTGGTGCGCTTCCAGCTGTTTCTTGGCTTTCCACAGGTTCTCGTCGAGGCCGCCCAAGGGCGAGCCCCGGTAGCCGGAGATGAAGCCGGCCGTGTTGAGGCCAGCGGCCTGGTCGCGCAGGCGCTGCATCATCGGCAGGCGCACGAGGGCCTGGATGCCGGACAGGAAGATGGCGCCGGAAGTGGCCGTGTATTTGTCGTCGAGGCTGACGGTGGTCAAACGGGAAGGTTCAAGCGGTGTAGATGGCGCGGCACCGGCGTTTCTAGCGAACGCTGCGGAGCCGTTTTCCGTGGTCACGGACATGGCTGTCTCCAAAAGGGTGTTTCAGATAACGGCTGTACAAGGGGCGCGCCCGGTAAGGCGCGCGCTGTGCAGACGGGATGGCCGCGTGTGGGCGGCATATAACTATTTTAAATTTAAAATAGTTAATGTGGTCAGTGTAGAACGAGTCAGGGGAGGGGGCAAATACGCTTTGCCGATGGGGGTATAAGAAATATTTATGCCATGGGCGAGAGCACGTTCGCCCCCACCCAGCGCCCGCTGCCGCACAGCTCGGCGGCCACTTGCAGCACGAGGTTTTTCACGGCGTTGCCTGCATTCGTGAGGGGAATGTTTTTCGACGCACACAGCGCCACCGTGCGCGACAGGACGGGGCTGTGGATGGCGTAGCTGCGCATGGCGCCGCTGTCGAGTTCGGCCAGCATTGGCGCGGCCGGCAGGATGGTGGCGCCCATGCCGGCCAGGATGGCCGATTTCAGGATGGCGATCGAGTTGATCTCGATCACGTTCGCCGTTTCCAGGCCCAGTTCGCGCGCGCGGCTGTCGATGCGTGGGCGCACGCCATGCTGCAGGCCCGGCAGGATCAGGGTGGCGCTCAGGGCTTGCTGGAACGACACGGCATGGTCGGCGGGCGCGAATGGCGAATCGCTGCGGCAGATGAAACGCATCTCTTCTTCCACCAGCGGGCTGCACGAAAACGGTGTCAGCTGGCCGTCGTCGAACAGCACGGCCAGGTTAATGCGGCCCGATTTGAGCTGTTCATTGAGGTTGCCCGTGATTTCTTCCGTCAGTTGCAGGGTGATTTCGGGATAGCGTTCGCGCGCGGCCAGCAGCAGGGGCAGGGCCAGGGCGCCGGAAATGCTGTGCGGCAAGCCCAGTGTGACATTGCCGGATGGCCGCGTGGCGCTTTGCGTGACGGCCGAGCGGGCGTCGGCCACCTGTTTCAGGATCGCTTGCGCATGTTCGTAAAACACCTTGCCCGCGTCCGTGCTGAGCACGCCCTGGGCCGAGCGGTGCAGCAGCTGCACGCCCAGTTCCTCTTCCAGCTGGCGCAGCTGCTGCGTCAGGGCCGGCTGCGCCACGTGCAGGACCAGGGCCGCGCGCGACAGCGAGCCGTGGTCGACGATGGCAACAAAGTAGCGTAATTGGCGCAGTTCCATGGGGTTCAAGAGCGGTGCGTTGAGGATGCGTTGAGCGGAAAAAACCGGGTGTTGCGCCACGGCGCCGAACGCGGCCAGCAGAATAACAATTTTGTTATACTCATTCTAGCGCCTTCGGTGCTCCAGCCGCGTATTTGTGGGATGACAGCATGCTCAAGAAAGTTGATTCGTCTCAATTAAAAGTGGGCATGTACATTCATGACCTCAGCTGCGACTGGATGACGCATCCCTTCGTGCGCAACCGTTTCCTGTTGCGCAGCGACGATGAGATCCGCAAGATCGTGCAAGCCGGCATCCACGACGTGGTGATAGACAGTGGCAAGGGCCTCGACGTGCAGGACGCGCCCACCGTGGCGCAGGCGCGCGCCGAGACGGAGCGCGAACTGGTGCAGATCGCCGCGGCGCCGCAAGTGGTCACGCGCGTGTCGCTGGGCATGGAGCTGGCGCGCGCCACGCAGGTGCGGCGGCAGGCGGCCAGCCTGGTGCGCACGGTGATGGCCGACGTGCGCCTGGGCAAGGCGGTCGAGCTCGACCGCGTGCAGCACACGGTGCAAGACATCACCGAATCGATCCTGCGCAATCCTGGCGCCCTCGTCGGCTTGTTGCGCATCAAGAGCAAGGATGACTACACCTTTTTGCATTCCGTCAGCGTGTGCGCGCTGCTGGTGGCGTTTTGCCGCTCGCGCGGCATCGATGCGGCCACCACGCACCAGGCCGGCCTCGGCGGCTTGCTGCACGACACGGGCAAGGCCCTGGTGCCCGACAGCGTGCTGAACAAGCCCGGTCCCTTGACGCCGGAAGAATTTGCCCTGATCAAGCGCCATCCGCGCGACGGCTACGACATCCTGCGCCAGTCGCCCGAGGTGGGCGCGATTCCCCTCGACATCGCCTTGCACCACCACGAACGGCGCGACGGCAGCGGCTATCCGGACCAGCTGGCCGGCGACGCCATCAGCGAGCTGGCGCAGATGGCCGCCATCGTCGACGTGTATGACGCGCTGACGTCGGACCGCAGCTACCACAAGGGCATCCCCGCCGCCGAAGCCCTGCGCAAGATCTATGAATGGAGCAAATTCCATTTCAACCCCGTGTTCGCGCAGGATTTCATGCGCTGCGTGGGCATCTATCCGGTCGGCACCATGGTGATGCTGGAATCGGGCCGCCTGGCCGTCGTTGTCGAGGCACACGAAAGTAATCTGCTGGCGCCGAAGGTGAATGTGTTTTTCAGTACGAAGAGCAAGACCTACATCAAGCCGGAAACGGTCGACCTGTCGCGCGGCTTCGGTTTCGGCGGCGCCGACAAGATCGTCGGCCATGAGTCGGCCGCCAAGTGGCAGGTCGATCCCATGCGTTTTTTATCGCTGGCGGATGCCTAGAAGAATTCTGCCGTATCGTTCGAGGTAATGGTTGTCAGCAAGCCTTTTGCCACCAGCTCGTCATAGTGGCAGGCCAGGTTGCGGCCATGGCTCTTGGCGTAATACAGGGCCTGGTCGGCGCGGCCGAGGATGATGACGGGCGCCTCGTAGGCGTTGATGCTGACGAAGCCCACGCTGACGGTCACTCTGCCCACTTGCGGGAAGTCGTGCGCTTCGACGTTGGTGCGGAAGCGGTCGATGATTTTCTGCGCATTTTCCAGGGTGATCGAGCGCAGCAGCACGACGAATTCCTCGCCGCCGAAGCGGAAGATGCGGTCTTGCGAGCGGAACGACGATTGCAGCTGGTTGGCGATCAGGATCAGCACTTCATCGCCATACAGGTGGCCAAATTTATCGTTGACCAGTTTGAAATGATCGACGTCGATCACGGCCAGCCATTGCCGTTCCGTGTCCGTATGGTGGCGCCGTTCTTCATCGACGGGACGCGGCTTCTCCGCTTCGGGTTCGCCGCGGCTTTGCAGGATTTTCGCCAGCTGGTCGTCGAAGGTCTTGCGGTTCAACAAGCCGGTGAGCGAATCGCGTTCGCTGTAGTCGAGCAGGTTCTGGAAATTGCGGTACACGCTGACGATGCCGCCGATCACCTGGATGGTGGCGCCCGTGTACGGCGTGGGGTTGGTGATTTCCAGGCAGGTGGTGACCTGGTCGCCGATCCAGATGGGCAGCCACAGCAGGTGGCGGCCGTCGGCGCACAGGGTGTCGGCGCTTGCTTCATGGCGCTTGATGCAGGCGGCCAGGGCCGGATAGTCCGACAGCGGTTCGCCCGGCAGGGTAGGGTCGATATGCTCTTCCATGCGGGCCACGCTGCCCGCCACGATGATGGCCCGCGACCGCACGAACACCTGGCCACGCACGGTGGTCAGGGCCAGCACACGGGTCTGCGACGCGGCAGCGAGTTCCTGGACCGCCGAGATCACGGAGATGTCGAGCATCGTGTGGTCGCGGTGCCCGGTCATGTCCACCATGTGTTTCAGTAGGGAATCCATTGTCGATCTCTGGAAAGTAGTCACACAAGTGTCGTCATAGCAGCATTGCATCAAGCAAGAGCATGTTCGCGTCCGTCTACAAGAAGCCAAGATTTATTTGGTGGCATGACGCTCTGTACCGCCGGGCGAGAGGCCTTTCCAAAGAAGAGCTAAGCAGGATAATGTCTTTTTGCCTAATAGGCAATTAACGTATGCAATATTTCATGTAAATACATGAGATTCATGCACTGCATTGCAAAAAACTTGCCCTGACGCAGGCTTTCAATCCGGATCGCAACATTTGTTTGCGCCAGCCGCCATTTCACCAGAGTTTGATAATTTCCATGTGGAAACTTGTGGCGCGTCAATTTGCCAAAACGTGGACGCTTTATAGTCAATGTAATGGCGCAGAAATTTACGGCAGGAAACATATTAGCAGGAAAGGGCAATGTTTCACACCCGATTGCGCCAGGGACTTGTGATTCACTTTTGGGAGCTTGTCATGCATACCTTCCTGTCGGCAGTACAGCAGTTTGTCAAGGATGAGGATGGCATTACGGCAATCGAATACGGCCTGATTGCGGCGTTGATGGCTACCGCCATCACGGCCGGTTTCTTGCTGATCAAGACCAACTTGCTGGCCGTCCTCACCGACATTTCGTCGAACCTGGTGTTGACGCCCTAAGCGGGTGCCCGCCGCTGGCCGGCCAGTGGCGGGTTTTTTTCGGGAGGTATGCCATGCCTGCAACTGCCTTGTGCGATTTGCTGTTGCTGTGCTTCGTGACGGGGGCCGCCGTCAGTGATTTGATCCGCCGCAAGATTCCGAATTGGCTGGTGTTGTCCGGCATCCTCGCCGCCCTGGCCCTGCACCTGTGGCTGTGGCCGCAAAACGTGCTGCCGCTGTGGCTGGGCGGCATGGCGACGGGCTTTTTCCTCTTTTTACCCTTGTACGTGCTGCGCGGCATGGCCGCCGGCGACGTCAAGCTGATCGCCATGGCGGGCGCCTTTGCCGGTCCCTGGCCCGTGCTGCAGATCTGTTTCGCCACGTTTGTCCTGGGCGGCCTGATGGCCGTGCTGATGATCACGTACCAGGGCAAGTGGCGCGCCTGCCTGGTCAATCTGCGCCAGCTGCTGTGGCCGATGATCGCGCGCATGGCAGGCATTCCCCTGGCGCCAAGCGCGCTGGGCAGCGGCGCCAGCGTGGGCAACATGCCGTACGGACTGGCCATTGCCCTGGGCTGCCTGCTGGTGCAAGGGCGGCATTATTTCTGATTGGTATTCATTGCTCTGAATCAATGGGCAGCTATGCCCGCTCGCTAGAATGAATTCTGTTTAATGCAGTCTAAACCGGCTAGGAGACGCAGCATGACCGAGGTCGACTATTCCCTGAGCACCGACAGCACGCCGCGCCCTGCCGATGCGAACCTGATGCCGCCCTTGCCGCCGCAGCCGAAGAGCTTGCGTGAAACGGGACTCGAGCGGCCGCTGGTCGTCGAACTGATCGCCAAGCTGATGTTTGTGGGTGGCAAGACGCACCTGTCCGCGCTGACGACGCGCTTGCGCCTGTCGATCAATGTCTTGCGCGAAGTGCTCGATTTCATGGTGGCCGAGCAGATGGCCGAAGTGGCCTGGCGCGGCGAATCCGATATCGATGTGCAGTACCAGCTGACGGGCGCCGGCAAGCAGCGCGCCAGCGCTTTTCTTGAGCGCTGCGCATATATCGGCGCCGCGCCCGTCACCCTGGAAGCGTACCGCGCCATGGTGGCGCGCCAGTCGTGGCAGGCGCAGGAACAGCGCGTCGGCAGCGACGACCTGGCCGCCGTGCTCGGTGGCGCCCATGCGGGGCCAGGCATGCTCGACGTGGTGGGAGCTGCCCTGCATTCGGGACGCTCGCTGCTGCTGTACGGTCCGCCCGGCAGCGGCAAGTCGACCCTGGCGCTGCAGCTGGGACAATTGCTGCACGGTCTAGTCGCCGTGCCGTACGCCATCGTCGTCGGCCACGACATCATCCAGTTGTACGATCCGGCCCAGCACCTGCCGCCCGCGCCGCAGCACGTCAGTCATGCGCGCCAGGCGCTGGAGCGGCGTAGCACGGATATCCGCTGGGTGCTGTGCCAGCGTCCCGTGATCCACGTGGGCGCCGAGCTCGACGCCGGCATGCTGGAACTGCGCCATGACGCCAGCGGCGGCTGCTACCAGGCGCCGCCCCATGTGCGGGCCAACAATGGCATGCTGATCATCGACGACCTGGGCCGCCAGCGCCTGGGCGCGCCGGAATTGCTGACGCGGCTGATGCAGCCGCTGGCGCGCGGCAGCGATCAGCTGGGCCTGCCCGGCGGGGTGCAGATCAGCGTGCCGTTCGACAATGCCCTCGTGCTGGCCACGAACCTGCCGCCGGGCGAGCTGTTTGACGCCGCCTTGCTGCGCCGCATCGGCTACAAGGTGCAGGTGGGGCCGCTGGCCGAGAACACCTATCGCGCCCTGTTCCGCCAGCAATGCCGGCTGGCCGGCATGGCCATCGACGAACTGGCCGTGAACCATCTGCTGCAGCTGCATGGCGCGCAGGGACGGCCCTTGCTGGCCAGCTATCCGCAGGAATTGCTGGCGCGCATAGGCGACTTCGCGGGCTTTGCCGGCTGCGAGCCGCGCCTGACACTGGCCGCCCTGGAGCAGGCCTGGGGCAGCCTGTTTGCCAGCTGCGACATGCCGGCCGCCACCCTGTGCGAGCGTATCGCATGAAAAACCGGCGCGCCCTCCTGATGATGGGCCTGGCGGTCGTGCTGGGTCTGCTGGCCGTGCTGCTGGCCTCGCACTGGCTGCTGCGCCAGACGCCGGCCGGCAAGGGAAAGATCGTCGTCGCCGCCAGCGATGTCAACCTGGGCCAGCGCCTGACGCCCGAGATGCTGCGCCTGGCCGAGTGGCCGGCGGAAAGCTTGCCGCAGGGCGCGCTGCAAGACCCGGCAAAACTGGCGGGGCGGGTGCTGAAAACCAGCGTGCTGCGCGGCGAGCCGCTGAGTGAAGCCAAGCTGGCGCCGGCCGGCACCCTGGGCGGCCTGTCGGCGCTGATCACGGAAGGGCGGCGCGCCATCACCGTGCGCGTCAACGATGTGATCGGCGTAGCCGGCTTCGCCTTGCCGGGCAACTATGTCGACATCATCGTCAGCACCCAGCAAGATGCCGGCGACCGCGCGTTTCCGCAAAGCCGCAACATTTCCAAGATCGTGCTCGAACGCATCCTGGTGCTGGCCGTGGCGCAGGAAGTGGGGCGCGACGAGACCAAGCCGCGCGTGGTCAATGCGGTGACCCTGGAAGTGACGCCGGAACAGGCGGAAAACCTGGACCTGGCGCGCAGCGTGGGCAGCCTGTCGCTGGTGCTGCGCAACCAGGTCGACCCGCAGCCGGGCGTGACGTTGGGCGCCACCAAGCTGACCCTGCTGGGCGGACCGCACGAAGCTGACGAACCTGTTCCTGCCGCCGCACCCGTGCTGGCCGCAGCGCCGCGCGCGGTACGCGTGGCGAAGGCGCCGCCGGAAGCGACGCGCCAGTGCAGCGGCGTCATCGACGGGACGCGCCAGTCGCGCGAATGTTTTTAGCCAACCATGGACACGCTCATGAACCGCGCCCTGTTGATACTGTTCTGCCTGCTGTCGCCGCTGGCCGGCGCGGTGGCCGATCCTGGTCCGCGCTGCGGCGGTGAAGCGGCCTCGCCCGGCAATTTGCAGCTACAGGTGGGCAAGTCGAGCATGCTGCGCCTGCCTGAAGCCGTGCAACAGCGCAGCGTCGGCAACCCGGCCGTCGTGCAAGCCATGCTGGTCGCGCCCGACACCTTGTATGTGGTCGGCGTCGAGGTGGGCAGCACGAACATGATCATCCAGGGCAGAAGCGGCGTGTGCAGCGTGGTAAACGTCAGCGTCAGCATGGACCCGGCCGGCTTGCAAACGACCCTGGCGGCCCTGATGCCGGAAGAAAAAGCCATTCGCGTCACGGCCGTGGCCGACACCTTGGTGCTGTCGGGCACGGTGCAGGATGCGGGCGCCGTGCTGCGCGCCGTCGAGCTGGCGCACGCCTATGTGCGCCGCGCTACAGTGCCGCTGGCGCTGCCCAAGCCTGCCGATGGCGCCGCCATGCCTCTCGCCGCCACGGCGCCCGGTGGCGGCGCGGGCGGCGCGCACAGCCGCATCATCAACATGCTCGACGTCAGCGCGCCGCAGCAGGTGATGCTGGCCGTGCAGATCGCCGAAGTGTCGAAGTCGCTGCTGGAACGGCTGGAAGTGGGCGCCACCCTGCGCTTCGCTTCCGGCAGCTGGGCCACCACCTTGCTGTCGAATTTTCTCAGTGGCACGGCCAATGGCTTGCTCGACGTGCGCAAGTCGAATGGCCGCCAGCAGCTGACCATCGAGGCGCAGAAACAGGATGGCCTGGTGCGCATTCTGGCCGAGCCGACGGTGATGGCGATCAGCGGGCAGGAGGGCAGTTTTCTGGCGGGCGGCAAGATCTTCATTCCCGTCGGCCAGGACAACAACAAGATCACCCTGGAAGAGCGCGAATACGGCGTCGGCCTGCGTTTTACGCCGACCGTGCTGTCGGGCGGGCGCATCAATTTGAAGGTGGCGCCGGAAGTGTCGGAATTGTCGCGCGAGGGGGTGGGCATTTCCGCCGCCGGCGTCAGCGGACGTTCTATTTTGCCCGTCATCACCACGCGGCGCGCCTCGACCACGGTGCAGCTGTACGACGGCCAGAGCTACGCCATCGGCGGCCTCATCAAGAACAACCAGGTGAGCAACATCACGGGCGTGCCCTGGCTCAGCGAAGTGCCTATCCTCGGCGCGCTGTTTCGCAGCACGGATTTCCAGAATGACCGCACGGAATTGCTGTTCGTCATTACCGCGCATCTGGTGAAACCCTTGCCGGCCGACGCCGTGCTGCCGACGGCGCAACTGGCGCAGCCTTCGCGCATGGACTTGATGTTGGGCGGCAAGATGGAAGGCACGCTGGCGCCGCCGTCCGTGCCGCCGTCGGTACCAGCACCGCGCGCGGCCAACGGTTTCGAATTGAAATGAGATGGGGAGATACGCCATGCCGAACGCGTTCCTGACATCGCTGCGGCACTTGGCCGCCCTGGCCCTGGCCTTGCAGCTGGCCGCCTGCGCGCACGGCAGCACGCCGCAGCTGGACCGGCGTTTCGGCGACGCCGTGCGCCTGTCCATGGCGCAGCAGGTGCGCGATCCGGCCAGCGCCGGCAATCGTACGCCGGCCGATGGCCTTGACGGACCCAGCGCGCACGCCGTCATGCAGCGCTACCGCGCGTCGTTTGCCGAACCGAATGCCCAGGCGCCGCAGCCGGTGCAATTCATGCTGGGAGGCGGCAGTGGCAAATAGACGCCAGCGCCAGCGCGGGGCGATGCTGATCGCCTTTTCCATCCTGCTCATCGTGGTGCTGGGCTTTATCGGCCTGGCGCTCGATGTGGGGCAAGTCATCGGCCGCAAGACGGAACTGCAAAACCTGGCCGACAATGCGGCGATGGCGGCCGCCGCGGAACTGGTGGGTACGCCCGAGGGCTTGCTCGCCGCCGTGGAAAAAGCCAAGGGCAGCGCGGCCGACCGCAGCGCATGGCGCCGCCGCATGCAGGGCGCCATCCTGTCGGACGCCAGCATCCGCTTCGCCAGCACGCCCGACGCGCCCGCCAGCGGGTGGCATGCGGCGGGCGCCGTGCCCGACGCCGCCACGGCGCTGTTCGTGCGCGTCGATACGCAGGCCAATACCCCCT